>JAYWCY010000023.1:0-5574 GCA_043780175.1 Chitinophagales bacterium | reverse complement strand
CAAAAATTATCATTGATAGACTGTATGATACCTTTAGCATCTGTGATAGCTATAATGCTAGATTCATCCAATGCGAATTTGTAATACTCTAGTAACTTAATATTATTTTGATGAATATTCTCTAGATAATTACTGCTTGCATTAATGCTTGTAGGCACATTTACTATATGTATGATAGTTGTTATTGCGCCAATCTCATCTTTTATTGGTATGTTTTCAACAATAATAGGCCCGTAGCAATACGAATCATTGACGAATAATTGGCCATATTTATTCAAAGTAACGCTGCTTTTTTTACCAGTCGTAATCGCTTTTTCAATTGAGGCTAATACACTGAATTTGCTATTGGCCACTAAAATTTTTTGTGAATCCATCATCTCTGAAAAATCTTTTCCTAATAAGATAGTTGCAGAAAGACCAGTGTAATTTAAATAAGCCAAATTGGCTTCTAGTATTGTAAAAAGCCGACCTTGAATACCAATTAACAATGCTGGTGCAAGTGTACTATCAAAAGCTGCTTTTAAATGTGAGACCTCAAGCATATCAAGTCGATTTTGCAGTTTTTTATAATGCGCTTAAGGGTTATGTTTAAAACATAATAGGAATGGAAAGATAATTATTAAACAGATATTAATAAAAATATTTTTGAATATCTCAAAAATACTTTTTAATTTAATAGAAAAAATCAATTTTTATTTAATATCAAGGCATTCATTTGCTAACGTTTGCATTAAATTATCGCTTTACAACAGGTAATATGCTACAAGAATCACCTGACAATCACTAATTTGCAGACTTTAAAATATTAAAAAAGATAGTATGCCACAAGATTTCGATTTTGCAATGATAGGCCTTGGTGTGATGGGTCGTAATTTATTATACAATATGGCTGATAATGGCTTTGCCGTTGTTGGTTTTAATAAAAGTGCAGAAAAACTAAAAGCATTAGAAGAAGGGGCTACACCTGGTACGAAAGTAAAGGGGGTAACGTCTTTGCAAGAGATGGTAGATGCATTGTCTATCCCTCGCAAAATAGTATTGTTAGTGCCAGCAGGTGCGCCTGTAGATGAAGTATTAGGGTTATTACAACCACTGTTACAAAAAGACGATGTAATTATAGATGCGGGTAACTCACACTATACAGATACAATGCGACGAATGAAAGAGCAGGCAGCGTTTGGCTTTCACTTTATGGGTATGGGTGTTTCTGGTGGAGAAGAAGGTGCAAGACGTGGCCCCAGCATTATGCCAGGTGGTGATAGAAGTGCTTACGAAAATGTTGCTCCAGTATTAAAAGCCATTGCTGCAAAAGCAGATGGCGAGCCTTGCGTAGATTATATGGGTAAGGGTGCTGCTGGTCACTATGTGAAAATGGTACACAACGGTATTGAATATGCCATTATGCAAATTTTGGCTGAGGTGTACGATGTACTAAAACGTGGCAAACACTTTACCAATGCCGAGTTGCACGATATATTTGCAAAATGGAACCAAGGGGATTTACAATCGTTTTTAATGGAAATTACGGCCGATGTTTTTTTGCAAAAAGATGATAAAGGTGAAGGCGATTTAGTAGATAAAATATTAGATGTTGCTGGTAGTAAGGGTACTGGTAAATGGACATCGCAAAGTGCCATGGATATGGGTGTTGCCATACCTGTAATTGATGCGGCTGTAAGTATGCGTAACATTTCTGGCTTAAAAACAGAACGTATTGCGGCTTCAAAATTGTATGAAGCTTTAGACCATACCATTCCTACGGATAAAGAAATATTAATTCAGCAAGTACACGATGCTTTGTATAGTTCTATTATCATTTGCTATGCACAAGGCTTGGCTATGTTGCAAAAAGCTTCTGTAGAATTAGATATGGCTATTCCTTTGCAAGATGCTGTGAAAGTTTGGAGAGCTGGCTGTATTATTCGTTCATCGATGTTAGGCGTATTTTACAATGTATGTAACAACAATCCTAGTATTACTAATATTTTGTTAGATCCTGCAATTGTCGAGTTGGTTAAGTGCAAAGTAATAGGCTTAAGAAGCACTGTATTATCTGCTACTATAGCTGGCATACCTGCCATGGGTTTAAGTAATGCATTATCTTATTTTGATGCATTTACGACTGAAAGATTACCATTGAATTTAACACAATCACAAAGAGACTTTTTTGGTGCACATACTTACAAACGTATTGATGTAGATGGTGTTTTCCATACGCAATGGTTTTCATCAACGGCTCAATAAATTTAGTTTATTACATAGGTAATAATAGCTTAGAAATGTGAGGTACTTATTGTGCCTATGTAGCGATTTCAAACAAAAAAAACGATCATGTCATCATTAATTAAAAGACCATCAGCGTCAGTTATATTCATTTTTGGCGGTAGTGGCGATTTAAATTTGCGCAAGCTTACACCGGCTTTATACAATTTGTTTATAGATCATTACATGCCTGAGAAATTTACGGTTGTAGGTATTGGTCGTAGCGAATATTCTAATGAAAAATACAGAGCACATCTACTAGAAGGCATTAAGAGTTTTTCTAGAAGAAATGATGTAGCCACTAATTGGGATACTTTTTCTGCCAACTTGCAATACTTGCAAATGGATGGTGAAGATGAACCTAGCTATCAAAAAATTGCACAAATTGTAGAAGGTAAAGAGCAGGAATGGGGTGAACATCCTAGTGTGATATTTTACATGAGTGTGGCACCACAATTAGTACCAGGTATTGCTACTAACTTACATAAACTAAACTTGTGTAGCGAAAAAGCAACGGTGCGTATTGTGGTTGAAAAACCATTTGGTCATGACCTTGCAAGTGCTAAAGAATTAAACGCATTGCTTACAAGCATGTTTGCTGAGGAGCAGATTTATCGCATTGATCATTATCTTGGTAAAGAAACCGTACAAAACATTTTAGCGCTTCGTTTTGCCAATGTTTTATTTGAGCCAATTTGGAACAGAAACTATATTGAGCATGTACAAATAACCATGGCTGAAACGGTTGGTGTTGAAGGTAGAGGTGGTTATTACGACCAATCTGGTGCGATGAGAGATATGCTACAAAACCACGTCTTGCAATTGCTATGCATGGTGGCTATGGAAGTACCAGTAAGCTTCGAAGCAAATGAAATTCGTAATAAAAAAGTAGATGTATTAAATGCCATCAGACGCATTTTGCCAGAAGATGTTCATGCCATGGCAGTTCGTGGTCAGTACAGTGAAGGCTGGATGAAGGGTAAAGAAGTGGTAAGTTATAGACAAGAGAAAAATGTAAACCCTAAATCGAACACCGAAACCTTTGCTGCTGCTAAGTTTTATATTGATAATTGGCGCTGGCAAAATGTACCTTTTTATGTACGTACTGGTAAGTATTTACATCAAAAAAGTACGGTGATTACGATTCAGTTTAAAGATGCACCTAACTATGCATTTCCACCAGAATCTACTGAAACATGGCGCAATAACCGCTTAACAATTAGCATTCAACCAGAGATGGATATTCGCTTGCGCTTTCAGGCTAAAAAGCCAGGACAAGCCATGGAACTAAATCCAGTAGATATGATTTTTAGCTATACAGATACGTATGATAATGACCATGAACCAGAAGCATACGAAACCTTATTGTTAGATGTCATGGAAGGTAATCCAGCATTGTTCATGCGCAACGATCAGGTAGAGCAAGCTTGGGAAATTATTACCCCAATATTGGATGCCTGGGAATCTCGACCAGCAGTAGATTTTCCTAATTATGGACCAGATTCCTGGGGGCCAGAAGATGCAGAAGCATTGATTGCTAGAGATGGTTTTAACTGGGTAAACTTGCCAAATAAAAAACGTAAAGAAGCATAAAAAGCATTTACAAAATAAAGATGAAGCGATAGGAAGAATCCTATCGCTTTTTTTATAAACACCCCTAAATCAACTTGCTACTATTACTAGTTTTTAACTGCTGTAATGTGAAATAAACAATGGTAAGCATTGCGCCAAATAAACCCGTAAAAGCCCATACTTGAAAGTTTTGAAATGGATGTCTTACTTGATGAACAGAATCTATCATAATGCGTTGTGGCTTAGTTACAATATCCCAACTGTTAAAGCGAGAAAATCTACCAATATAAACACCATAACCACATAGCATCAAACTTATAAAAACAAAGCTTCGCACCCATATTTTTTTCCAATGATTTAGCAGGAATTTTTCTACTTGCATCAACGATACAATGCCTAGTAATAAACCATTCCAAGCGGCAGTAGTTACAATTAACAAATCGTACCACATTGGTATTGGTTCGCGTAATTCGTAATGAAAAATATCGGTAATAATGTAAGGCGCATTGGGTAAAAACAATAGCCACAAAACAAGTAACACAATAGTTTTTATACCAATGGTTGTTTGTTTCTGAATTTTGCAACTACACACAAAAGGAATGATAGCCAGAAACAAATTCCATACATAAAAAATATAATATACATCCTTGGTATAAATAATTCTAATAGACACTAATATGAGTGTAAACATGATAGATAATATGAGCATTTTAGTTATACCAGACATTGATTTTATCATAATAATAAAAGGGCTTTTGGTAAAAAAATAATGATACCGATAATGACACTGATAATACTTGCTAATACAACAGCAGCAGCACTTACATCTTTAATTACTTTAATGGTAGCATGATGATTTGGTTCTACCATATCACATAGTTTTTCTAAAGCACTATTTAGCATTTCTAACCCAATTACCATGGCAACACAAAGCAGAATTAATACCCATTCTATTGAAGTAATTTGGAAGCCTAAACTTGCCGCTAACACTATTAATGTAATAGTTAAATGTATTTTACCGTTTCTATCATTTACAAAAAAATAACGCATACCTGCAAAGGCATTAACAAATGATTTAAGTAAGGATTGCTGTGATTTCATTGTCTTAATTTGTAAATATTCGATTTTACAGTTTGCGCTTCATGCTCAAGCAAAGTCATCCAATCCCATTGATGAATAGGATTACCTACCCATTTGATAGGATAGTTTCATCTGCTGCCAATATTCTGGCGTAAATATTAGCCCAAAAGCTACGGTAATTAGTACAGGAAAAGATATTCTATCATTACCAAACATGAAATATTGCATACAAATTTCACCTTCTTCTGTCGTGTCAAAACCTAGTAATAAATGCTTCAAGTCGTGCCTAGCATAATGCGATAGTAATATAATATCTTTTTCATACACATAATCTATTAAATCTCTTCCTACAAATCCTTTTGGCATATTTTGCAATTGCTCAACACTATAAGGAAATGGTTTTGTCCTACGTGTGATTTTTAGAAAAGGTAATGCTAAGTTGTGCGTGAGAAATACAAGTATTTTACACCTAATAGATAATTGTTGGTTCTGCATGGTTACTTAGTTTTTATGTAATGAAGGATTGTACCAATCAATTTTTCTACTTGCGTACATTACCAATGCAAGCACAATGAATAAGCCAATACTGCCTACTAATAATGCAGTATCTTCTAAGCGAATGAGTACAAAAATGAAGCCGTACAAAGCACTCAAAATGGT
>JAYWCY010000022.1:0-5582 GCA_043780175.1 Chitinophagales bacterium | reverse complement strand
GGTAAAGCTTTTTTGCGCATAGCTTACAACTACTAGTACTTGTAACATCGTGATCACAAAAAATTGCTTATTGCTGTAAAACTTGGAAAACATAAGTTTAGAAATTTAGTTTTTAGAAATGATTGGCCAAGCACTGGCATCCCATAATAATTCTTGCAAACGAAGTTTTGACTTTCCATTATCACTTACGTCATAACCATGAAAAATGATATAGTCTTTACCATTTAGGCTAGCTATGCCGTTGTGCCCAACCGCATACCAGTTTGCATCACCTGTGGCTAAAATAGTGCCCCCGCCATATAACATATCAATGCCATCTTTATCAAGATATGGGCCGGTGATGTTAGCAGACCGACCAACAGCTATTTTGTAAGTACTTTTTTCTCCCCGGCAACATAAATCGAACGATACAAATAAATAGTAATACTGCTGTTTTTTATAAATAAATGGTGCTTCAATAGCACCATTGGTACTACTGGTATCGGCCATTGGAAAATCTTTTTTACTTCTACTAGCAATGCTGTACATTTCTCTATTAGTAGCACTTAAGGCGGTACCATCTTCTTGCAGTTGTATTAATTTGATGCCGCTCCAAAACGAACCAAAAGTTAGCCAAGGTGTTCCTTTTTTGTCTATAATAAAATTGGGATCAATCGCATTATATCTATCTACCCCAGCATAGGATCGAAATACTTTGCCATGGTCTATCCATTTGTAATTACTGTCTTTGGGATTTAAAGTGGTATTGGTAGCAAGCCCTATTGCTGAATTGTTTTTGCCAAAAGTTGAGATGGAGTAATACAAATAGTATTGCCCTTTATAGTAACTAATATCAGGTGCCCAAATATGATTTTTAAAACCAGTGATTTCTTGCACGGCCCATGGTAAGGTATCAAAAACTGGTTCCTCTTTTTGCCAATGTAATAAGTCTTTAGAACTCCAATGTATAATGCCACGACCAGTACAAAAAATATGATAAAAACTATCTTGCTGAATAATTACTGGATCGTGAACAGAAATAATATTTGATTGCGCTTTAACCTTTAAACAAAACAAAACTGCCACAACCAATAAAGTTGTAGCAGTTTTAAGTTGATAATATTTAATAATAGGCGAGCAATGCATAACAGCTTAATTAATAATTTTCACCTTAATAACTTGCAATGAAAATGCAGGTAATGTTATATCTAATTTTTTGCCAGATACAGTTAATTCAATTTCTGTAGGACTAACTGATTTTGGATCATCTAATGAATTCACTTTATTAAGATCATTAGATGTTAGCAAGGTAATTAATCCTTTTGAATCCAACTTCTTAATGCCTTCAAAAATAAATTGCTTTGTAATGGCTTTGTCTGACGTATTTACAACTTTAATTAAAAGTTCATTAGTGTTTTTATCAATACTAGCTGTTGCAAACAAGCTATCTTGACCTGCAACTACATCGTTATTTAATAAAATAGGTACTACCTGTGAGCCTTTATTTAAAGAAAATAGTTTTTGAACGTAATAGTTTGGTGTACCATAGGATCTTAGATTATCCATCCAGATTAAATCAGGTGTCCATTGCCATGCATCAACGTGGGCAAATAATGGCGCATAAGATGCCATGTACACAACACCGGCATTGCGCTCTAAGCCTGTCATAAAAGCTGCTTCGGATAAAGCACAAACCCAACTATTTTTATTGTCGCTGCTACCAATGCCGTTGCTTTGTGCAGCGTATTCACCTGCAAATACTTTAGAGCCATTAGGATCATAAGTGTCGTAACGTCTTGCATTTTGCCTAAACCAGCTTGCATCTCGGTAGTAATGTTCGTCAATAATGTCAGCGTTCATCTTTCTAAGTTCACCATTTAGGTAATCAAAACGTTCGCCAGACTGATCGGTGCCAGAGCTATTTACCAATTTAATGTTCGGATATTTAGCTTTGATGGCTTGGGTAAATAATTTATTTCGTTCTAAGTATTGTGGCCCCCAGTTTTCATTACCTATTCCCATTAATTTTAAATTGAAAGCTTTTGGATGTCCCATATCGGCTCTTAATTTACCCCATTTTGTATCGGTACTGCCATTGGCAAATTCAATTAAATCTAAAGCATCTTGAATGTATGGATCTAATTGATCTGTAGCGACCACTTCTGCGCTATTAAACTGACAAGCCATACCACAATTCAATATTGGCAAAGGTTCGGCACCAATATCTTCTGCCATTAGAAAATACTCGAAAAACCCTAAGCCGAAAGATTGGTAATAATCTGGCGTTAATCTGTGTGCAAATTCAGTATTCCAACGGTTTACTATTACTTCTCTATTTTCAATGTTTCCTACTGTTTTTTTCCATTGATAGCGGTTTACTAAATCTTTCCCTTCTACAATACAGCCACCAGGAAAACGGACGAAACCTGGTTTCATATCCGCTAATAATTGTATTAAATCTGCTCTAAGGCCACCGGGTCTTCTTTTCCAAGTATCTTGAGGAAATAAAGAAATCATATCTACATCAACAACCGCTTTTCCTTCAAACCAAACATTCAATTTACCTTTAGCTGCTGTTGCATTTGCTGTAAAACTTACTTTGTATTGCTTCCAGTCTTTGCCAGAAACCGTAACAGAAGCACTACCAATTTTTTCGCCTTGTACAGTAACTAACTCAGCTATAATAGTGGCCGAACTGCCATCATGTATTGCTGCCCAAATAGAAAAATCGTAACCATTCCCTTTTTTAATACCCATGCCTCTAAAACCTTCATTTGTAAGGCCATAGGGTTTTATCGAATTAGCTGTAACCCGTGCAAAACGTGGGTTCGGGCTGTGTTCTACATTTCTATTAACTATTAACAGGCTACTGCCATTTTGCTTTTGTTCTTTCCAACCCATCAATGGATTGGCAAACTCAAATGAGCGATTTTTTACCAATTCAGCATACAAACCGCCGTCAGCACCCATATTAATATCTTCAAAAAAAACACCCCACATAGTTGGTTGTATAGGTGCTTTTAAATCATTTACTTTAATGGTTAATGGTGTAGTGTTTTGCGCGTTTACAGAAACTGTTGCCGTAATCAACAGCGCTGTTACTAACGCTTTGAACCTTTGAATGTTTTTCATAACGATAAAATTCATTAACGAGTATCTTATTTTAATAAACTACCAAGTACCGTTATTGGTAGTTATGGTGGGTAAATTTATTGTTTTATCAATTTAGATGTAAATAAAACGTCAGATTAACATTTATTTTTTCTTTCCCCATATAGCAGTACCGCCGCCATTTAATCCTGTAAATATGAGAGTGCTAGTTTTTATGTTTTCCCAATCTCTTTCTCTTGAAACAATCACTTTGTCAAGAAATGCACCATTGTTCCAGCTCATGGTAAGTACTGGTGCATTATAACTCCAAGTATTGGTGGTTGCGCCATTTATTTTGCCATCAGCACCTAATACTAAATCAAAGGCTACTTGCATTTGTGGATCAGTTTGTTCTACCGAATAACCAGGTACTATGGTATAGCCCAATACAATTTGCTCCCAATTGCCAGCTAAATCGGTTGAAGTAACGGCCGTTTGATCAACATTGGCATATCGCTCTGGTGATGCTACCGGCCATCCATCAGAAGTCCAAAATAATTTACGTACGTGCATATCCATAAAGTATTTATCTACACCTGGACGACCTTGGTTGGCAATAAAATATTGTCCATTACCATCACTAAATACCGCAGGATGAGACACCCCTTGCCATCCAGCATGACCCATAAACTTATAAGGTGCAACTATCATTGGCCCATGATCTACATTGGTATTCATATCTATGCCATTAAAGTCGTAAAATGGTCCATCTGGATTATCGCTACGTCCAACTCTTGTATTGTATTTTGTATCAATCCAGTCGTAAGCCATAAACAAAAAATATTTTTTTAACGCTGCATTATAAATAATTTCTGAAGCTTCAATATTACCATTTGCCTTACCACTGGTAGAACCTCTGCTAGCCACACGTTTACCCCTATCGCCACTGGTTAATGCTAGACCAGTAGTTGGACTTAATTTTACCACATATATGCCATCGTAAGCCGAACCATAATGCATCCAATGGTCACCAGTAGGGGTAACAATTACAGTTGGGTCAATTGCATTAGTTCCTGCAACAGATGGTTTACTACCTACAGTTATTCCTTTTTCAACCCAAGGCCCAATAGGACTGGTAGAAGTGGCTAAACCAATACAACTTAACTTGCCTATCGCAGAAGATAGTGAATAATACAAGCGATACTCGCTACCAACTTTCAATACATAAGGTGCCCATAAACCGCTAAATGGTGAGCCACCATTAGAGGTGATATATTGAGCACCCATAGTAGGAATACCATTAAATGCCCAACCTACAAATATCCAATTGACTAAATCCTTCGATTTTCGAATTTGTATGTGTTGATCTGTAGTGATTGTATTGCCGTAAGATGCATCTGTGGTGTAGCAATAATACCAATCACCATCTTTAAAAATTGACGGATCGTGTACATTGTAAGAGCCCCATTTCAAATAATTTGAGAACCCTGTAAGCGAGCCATAAGCATCTAAAATACTATTAATGTTAAATGGTGGTGGTGTTGGTAATGCTACAGCTGTAGTATCGCTGCTATCAAATACTACAGTATCTTTTTTACAAGATTGACTAGAGATAATATAGATAACAAAAACTATAATTAATAATATTTTCTTCATGGTGTACTGTTTTAAAAAGAACGAATGGAACGCTAATAAAGCTGTTTTAGTGATAGGTTAATTAGTAACCTGGATTTTGTTTAAAGCCAAGGTTTACATCAATTTCGCCACTTTGGGGTATTGGGAATAATTCTCTGCCTACTTTATATGTATTAAACTCATCATCTCTTGATTTTAGATAAGCCAATTTTGTAGGATCTTGTAACCAACCCCAACGTTTAATATCATCAAAGCGATGACCTTCTAAGGCAAACTCTAAAAATCTTTCATGACTAATTTGATCTCTCATTTGTAGTTGTGTCATTCTAGGGTTCGTGGTAGCCAAATTTGCCAAACCTGCTCTAGTTCTTACCTGTTGGATATAAGAATAAGCTAGTGTGGTTTGTCCAGTTTCGTTTAAACATTCTGCATACATTAATAAAATATCTGCATAGCGCATTAAACGTTCATTAATACCAGAGCGCCAGTCAAATTCATCAGGAAAAGTACCATCACTGTTTTCATATTTGGCACAAAATACATCGTTTAAATCTGCAGTATTACTAGCGTATTTAGTACTAAATAATTGGCCATAAAGCTTTAAGCCTGGCTTGTTGTAAAATAGTGTTGCTGTAAGGCGTGGATCTTCTTGATTAGTGGTTGTTTTTTCCAATTGAAATTCGGTAAGTAAAGCACGTGTAGGTTGCACATCTGTCCAGCCAAAGCCACGAGGGGCATAGGTAATGGCTCTGGCAGAAGTTTTACCCCAACTAGATGAAGGTGTGCCGCCCCAACCTAAATCTTTGCCACCAGCATCACGAGAAAATTGCACTTCAAAAATCGATTCGCTATTGTTTTCATTCGCTGTAGTAAAGTTA
>JAYWCY010000021.1:0-4114 GCA_043780175.1 Chitinophagales bacterium | reverse complement strand
AGTATTGCTTGGCGAAATGAGTATAGAGGTACTAAAAAGTGCTACTGTAAGTAATAAAAAAATAGCATATACAGGTTTTAAATACGACTATCCCGTAATTGAAGAAGCTTTAAAGAGCTTAAAATAAAATTAAGAAATTGTAAATAATTAATTAATTGCTGATCTAATAAATCCCTATATTATCTTTAAACAAACAAAATAATGATGGTTATGAAAAAAATAATGCTCTCTTTATTCATGGTACTTGGGTTTAGTATCGTAAGTTTTGCACAACAAGATACCACATTAACGCAATTTGTTGGCAAGTATACGTTTCCATCAGGTAGTGTGGTATCAGATGTAACCGTAATGCTTGAAAATGGTGCATTGGTAATGAATTCTTCTGCTGGTTCCTCAGCTTTAGAGAAAGAAAGCGAAGACTTGTATGTGATAGTGGCTTTTCAAGGCAAAGCATTGTTTAAAAGAGATAATAAAGTGATTGTAGGGATCAGTATTAATGCTATGGGTTATCAGCTAGAAGGGACTAAAGAAAAAGTGGTTGCTATTATAGCTAGCAATTTGAAGCGTTAAAATTTAATTAATTACCAAAAACTAAAAAAGCTATCCCAATTAGGATAGCTTTTTTGTGCTTAAATATGTTGTATTTAAAAACCTTTGGTAGCAACACCATCAGCAATAGCTTGTAAAGCTTTGGCTTCACCTAAAATAGCAGCCATTTTGTTGCCTTTACCATCGTGACCGCCAGCCATATAACCACCTTTAGCGGTTTTGGTAATTACAGCATCTTGCATTGGTACGTTTTTTTCTTTTGTCTTTAAGCAATATGCTTTAATCATTTTACTTGTATCCATTTTGTTTCAGTTTTAATGCCTCTTTAAAGTAAAGCATTGGTTAGTGAATAATTAGTAGCACAAACTACAGGTTTATTTGAGAATATGGTAAAAATGTATCAACAAATTAATCCACATTGTTTATTGCAACATGTGATTTTAGATATGTGTTTACAACATTAAAATTTATAAAAAATGTTCAACCCAATAAAAGTTGCATTTTTAAGGTTTACAAAACCAGATACCTGTTCATCTAATTTTACAAGTGACGATGTAAAAGATGCAGCAATTTTAAATTTACCAGAATCAAAAGCTACCTCAGGACTATAAGTAAAGCTTACACCGGTAGTATCGCTAATTACTGGGTAAGCATTATCTACATTTTTAAAAGTATATATGCCCACACCGGATGCACAACCAACTGAAAACTTACCTATTTTATAACTTGGACCACTAAGAATGGGAACATAATTTATTGTTGGCGATGTATATTGAAATGGAATACCATAGTAAGTGTATGTGTTTTTTTTACCAGAAAAAATGCTATAACCAGTTTTTAGATACCAACTAAATTTCTCAGATATTTTATAAGAAACTTCTAAATCACCCCCATACGCAGGATTGTAATAGTCTTTAAATTTACCAATTGGTGAATAAACAGATGCACCTACGGCAAATTGCCATTTTTTATGATTGTCTTGCGCCATAACCGTGGCAATGCTAATGCAAAAGATGCAAGCAATTACTAATTTCTTCATAAAGTAGTGGTTAAATAATTGATTGAGCAAGGTTACAAGTATTTGTTATAAAAGTCAATTTTCTATTTGTTAAAGTACTAAATAATGGGATAGATGGTTGTATTTGTTAGTTAACAAAAAAGCCATTCTTTTGCAAGAATAGCTTCTTTGTAATGGATAATAGTAACAATTTTATACGTCAATTTTAGCATACTTAGCATGCGTTTCTATAAAGTGCCTGCGTGGTGCAACTTCATCACCCATCAGCATGCTAAATACTCTGTCTGCTTCTGCAGCACTTTCAATAGTTACACGTTTTAATGTTCTTCGTGCTGGATCCATGGTTGTTTCCCAAAGCTGGCTGGCATTCATTTCACCCAAACCTTTGTATCGTTGAATACCAACTGCATTATCATTACCATGACCTAGTTTTTCTACCAATGCTTTGCGTTGTTCATCACTGTAGGCATATTCTTGCTCTTTACCTTTTTTTACTAAGTACAAAGGTGGTTGCGCAACGTACACATTGCCTTGCTCTACCAAGGCTTTCATATAACGGAAAATGAACGTTAAAATTAAGGTAGCAATGTGGCTACCATCAACGTCAGCATCGGTCATGATGATGAGCTTATGATAACGTAGCTTGGTCGTATTTAATGCTTTTGGATCTTCTGGTGTGCCAATAGTTACACCCATAGCAGTGAAGATGTTTCTAATTTCCTCACTTTCATAAATTTTATGTTCCATTGCTTTTTCAACGTTCAATATTTTACCACGCAATGGTAAAATTGCTTGATAGCTTCTATCTCTACCTTGTTTTGCAGTACCACCAGCCGAATCTCCTTCTACCAAGTACAACTCACATCTTTCAGGGTTACGCTCACTACAATCGGCTAATTTACCTGGCAGGCCGCCACCGCTTAACACCGTTTTACGTTGTACTAAATCACGGGCTTTTTTAGCCGCCATTCTCGCCTGTGCCGCTAACACTACTTTGCTAATGATATTCTTAGCTTCACGAGGATTTTCTTCTAAAAATGCCTGTAATACACGGCTCACAGTGCTATCAACCACACCACTTACTTCACTATTACCTAATTTGGTTTTTGTTTGCCCCTCAAATTGTGGCTCTGGCACTTTTACCGAAATAATTGCACTTAAACCTTCTCTAAAATCATCACCTTCAATTTCAACCTTGGCTCTTTCAAACAAGCCTTCTTTATCGCCGTAGCTTTTAAATACACGGGTTAATGCCCGTCTAAAACCAGTGACGTGTGTACCACCTTCAATGGTATTAATATTATTTACATAACTGTAAATATTTTCTTTAAAATCGTTGTTATAAGTTAGGGCAACATCAACGGTTACATTACTTGCTTCATCGTAACCTTCAACATTTAATGTTTTAGACAATAATGGTTGTCTGTTAGCCGTTTTATCTAGCATTTCAACAAACTCAACTATACCACCTTCGCTGTAAAAATTAATGGTATAATCTGTGCCATCATCATTTTTCTCTCTTAAATCAGTTAAAGTAATACTGATTTTTTTGTTCAGATAGCCTAATTCACGCAAGCGACCTTCTAAGATTTCTTTCTTAAAAACCGATTCTTGTAGAATGGTTGTATCTGGCCAGAACCTAACGGTAGTGCCAGTTCTATCACTATTGCCAATTTCACGGACAGGATAAGCAGGTATACCACAATGATACTGTTGCTCATACATTTTACCATCACGTTCCACAGTTACGTGCAATGTGCTGCTTAATGCATTTACACAACTTACGCCCACACCATGCAAACCACCACTTACCTTGTAACTACCTTTATCAAACTTACCACCAGCATGTAAAACGGTCATTACAACTTCAAGAGCACTACGCTTTTCTTTTGTATGCATGGCTGTAGGAATACCACGACCATCATCTTGAACTGTAATGCTATTATCTTCATGAATGGTTACGAAAATATTTTTACAATAACCAGCTAATGCTTCATCTATTGAGTTATCTACCACTTCGTACACCAAATGGTGTAACCCTTTTATGCCAATATCACCAATATACATAGCGGGTCTTTTTCGTACCGCTTCTAAGCCTTCTAAAACCTGTATACTATCGGCACCGTAACTGCCTTGTTGAGGATTCAATTCTTCGCTCATATTTTATGTTCTATGCTGTTTTTATGAAAGGGTGTGAAGATAAGGTATTAATGCGAATTGATAGCAAGGCTGATGACACTGATTTAGGCGGATTTGAACTGATTTTGCAACAAAAATCGACATAAAGATACTAAGGTAAAAAGTAGTAATAAGGCTTCGTGTTAATTTAAGATTTAGTGTTTGGTGGCGGGAATCAATCCGTTTTTATCAGTAACAATTCCTGTTATCAATGTTCCTATTAGATCTACGAGCTATGATCTACCACAATAACCCATTGGTTATTTATTTTTCTAAATAGTAATGTGTACATGCCACTTAGATCACCAATGCTGCGTCGTAAATGCCATTTACCTACCACAAAATAATAATCAGCAGATAGTTTTTTTA
>JAYWCY010000020.1:0-6523 GCA_043780175.1 Chitinophagales bacterium | reverse complement strand
TAGTCCTTCCAAGCGTCTTCATTGGCAGTTACTTTATTTTTACCAATATTGCCACCAACAATCAGTCGACTTCCAACGGCAGACGGCTGGCTATTAAACCAAGTGTCTAATCTACTTTTTACGGCTTGAACACCATCATTATTAAAGCCCATTCTATTTATGAGTGCTTTATCTTTTGGTAAGCGAAACAGCCTTGGTTTCTCATTCCCAGCTTGACCTTTTGGAGTAACGGTACCAATTTCTACAAAGCCAAATCCTAAGGCTTCCAGTTCGTTTAAGTACAAGGCATTTTTATCAAAACCAGCACCTAAACCTACTGGATTCTTAAATTGTAAACCAAATACATTTTTTTGTAATGATGGATGATTGAACGAAAAATTAGTACTTACCATTTGCTTGCCTATTGCGGTACTGCAAATAGTTTTTAGCTGGTTCATACTAAAATAATGAACTGCTTCGGGCTCAAACTTGAATAAAATATCTCTCAGTAAGGAATACAATGACGTTAAAAATTAAAAATTGAAAAATCAGGAATAGCAATTATTTAAAAATCAATACCAGTCCATTTACGTTTATTTTGCTCGTACTTTTCGAAGTTAAATTTGTACAATTTACCAGGTCTATGTGGCACATCTTCTTCCATTTCGCCTACATCAATTAGTAAGTCCATAGATGCGAATTTTTTTCTAAAATTGCGTCGATCTAGTTTTATATTTAATATTGCCTCATATAAGTTTTGTAATTCCCGTAACGAAAACTTATCTGGTAGTAAATTAAAGCCTAATGGGTGTTCCTGTATACGTTTTTGCAACCATTTATGGCACTCGTCCAAAATCTCTTTATGGTCAAAAGAAAGTTCTGTAATGCTAGAGAAACTATGCCAGTGTAATTCGTGATCAGTTATTTTTAATTCGTGATGGTTGATGTTTAGTAATGAGCAATATGCAACAGTTAGTACTCGGCCACCTGGGTGACGGTCAACTCTACTAAAAGCGCCAACCTGATCTAAATAGACATCATTCATGCCAGTTCTTTCTTTCAAAATTCTATAGGCTGCTTCATCAAGCGTTTCATCCGAGAGCATTAGCTCACCTAAAATACTCCACATACCTTTAAAGTACGCTAAGTCTGTTCTTATCAGTAATACTTTTAGTTCATTTTCATCAAATCCAAAAATAGCACAATCCACTGTTACGGGAATACTTGCATAATTTGCAACTAAGTGTTGTGCATTATCTATTAACTGGGCTGTGATATTATTGGCTGTGGTAATAATTTTTTTCATGCAGTAGAACAGCTGAAATTTAGATTTAACGAGTGATTCAGACGTTGTAAAAATAAGCAGGTTTGAGTATACAGCTACTAAACGTGTGTACAAAATATTCTAGTATGCTTGCAGCAATTATCTTTATGTTTTAATAGCGTTTATGTATAATCATAGTCAGGTAAAAGAATATCAAGAAAGTACGCAACATTTTTTAGAATTGCTTACCAATAAAGAGGCGGCATTGATGCAAGTGGAAGATTTACGAGACCTCCTTCGCTTTCATGAGTACCGATATTACGTGCTTAGTGAGCCGCTTATTACCGATTTTGAGTACGACCAGCTATACAAATTATTAGAAGGCTTAGAAATAGACCATCCATCTATTATTACCAAAAACTCACCAACGCAAAGGGTAGGTAGTAGCTTAAATAATGGCTTTAAAACGGTACAACATTTGGTGCCAATGCTCAGTCTTGAAAATAGTTACAATGCAGAAGATTTAATAGATTGGGATAGGAAAGTAAAAGAATTATCTGGCTTAGACACCATTGAGTATTGTATTGAGCCAAAGTTTGATGGTGCAAGTATTTCGTTAATTTACGAAAATGATATGCTTGTGCGTGCAGCCACACGTGGCGATGGTGTAGCTGGGGATGATATTACCAATAATATTAAGCAAATTCGTTCTATTCCATTGTCTGCTAATTTTTTGAAATATGGTATTCAACAAATAGAAATTAGAGGCGAAGTCGTAATGACTAAAGCAGCTTTTGATACCTATAATGCTAGTCTTACTGTACAGGGTTTAAACCCACTGGCCAATCCAAGAAATGCTGCAAGTGGTAGCTTAAGAATGAAAGATCCTAAAGAAGTAGCGCGCAGAAATTTAGAAGCATTTTTATACCATGTGAGTTTCATAAATCGAGAATCGCAAGTTGCAAGTATTTCCAATTCACCACTTACTACTCACGACGGGGCTTTACAACTGCTTTGGAATCTTGGTTTTCGGGCACCACAAAAAGAAAAGCAAGTGGTACAAGGTATTGCAGAAGTGATACAACACGTACATGATTTTGAAGTACTGCGTGATATTTTACCATACGAAATTGATGGTATGGTAATTAAAGTAAATAGTTTTGCCTTGCAGGATAAACTAGGTATGACAACGCACCATCCTCGTTGGGCCATTGCCTTTAAGTTTAAAGCACAACAAGCTACCACAAAACTACGTGGTATTGAGTTTCAGGTGGGGCGAACTGGTGCAGTAACGCCAGTGGCAAAGCTAGATCCTGTGCAGGTTGGTGGCGTTACGGTAAGTAGTATTTCAGTGCATAATGAAGAATACATTAAGGAGAAAGATTTACAAATAAATGATACCGTAATAATAGAACGTGCTGGTGATGTGATACCCCAAATTGTAAAAAGTCTGCCTAAGCTACGGGATGGCTCTCAAATACCAATTGTATTTTTAAAAGAATGTCCATCTTGTAAGCAACCATTAATTAAAGATGAGGCTGAAGCCGTTTGGCGCTGCACAAATCCTAATTGTACTGAGCAGCTAATGCTAGCCATTATTCACTTTGTAAGTAAAGATGCGATGGATATAAAAAGCTTTGGCGAAGCCAATGTGAGGCGTTTTTACGAGATGGATTTATTAAGCGATATTCCAAGTGTGTACACACTTGATTTTGCCAAACTTAATAACCAAAAAGGGATAGGTGCGAAGTCAATTGATAATCTTACATCTGCTATAGCAGCCTCTAAAATACAGCCTTTACATCGGTTAATTTATGGCTTGGGTATTCGCTTTGTAGGCGAAACTACTGCTAAGGTTTTGGCAAATTATGTGAGTAATATTTTTGAGTTTGCCGATAAAACAGAAGAAGAATTACAAAAGCTAGACGATGTGGGAGTTAAAGTGGCAAAAAGTATTTTTGAGTATTTTAGTAACGAGAAAAATATTGCTATGCTAAAGCAATTAGAAGCCCTTGGCTTACAGCTCGTAAATACAAAAAAAGAAGTGGTTGCAGAAGGTGGCTTATCTGGGCAAACTTTTTTATTTACTGGCACACTTAATAAGCTAAAACGCAGTGAAGCAGAAGCTTTGGCAGAGCAACAAGGCGGTAAAATTGTAAGTGGTGTAAGTAGTAAACTAAACTACCTAATAGTGGGTGAAGATGCTGGCAGCAAGCTAGAAAAAGCCAAAAAAATTAATTCTATTAAAATAATTAGTGAGGACGATTTTTTAATATTGATCAATAATAATAAAGAGGCATAGCTTTAAGGCACGTTTACACACAATAATCACTTTCTGAAATATGCCATTATGTTAAAAAAAATCATTACATGCGGCCTCATATCTGGTGTGTTGTTATTTGTGGTAAGCTATGGTGGCTTGTTTTTGTCAATCAAGTTTTTTCCTTCATTTTTTGTTGATTATAATAATCCCTTGTTTAACTCTGATGGCAGCCGGGATTGGTTTTTTTACACCCATGCTTTTGTTATTAGCTTTTCGCTCTCGTGGTTTTGGGAACGTTTTAAAAGCTTAATAAAAGGCAATATGATGTTACGAGGACTAGAATTTGGTGCTATATTTAGCGTGGTTGCCTTGCTACCTGTAATGTGGATTACCTATAGTGCTTTAGATGTTACATTGTTAATGATTGGTAGTTGGTTTGTGTATGGTGCGTTGCAGGCCACTATTGCTGGTATATTATTAGCAAAAATTAATCCATAATCTATAAACCAAAACCTTTAAGTAGGGTGAAATCTACAAAATATCTAGTGTTAGTTCAAACGCTATATCAAGACGCTCATTAGTTTTAATCATGCCGCCTAGTTTTCTGGGTGGTACAAGGTTAAAATCAGAGAAATTAACATCTTTTTTGCCTGTAAGGCGAAAATTATCTTTGGTAAATGCTGTAAAACTGTAGTTAACCACGATGCGTTTTTTTACGCCAGCCAATTCAATATCTACCCAGCCTGTAATCTCTGCACTAGGTTTTGTTGGGTCTGGTAGTTTTGAGAGTGAGATGAAATTGATTGTTAGCTTTGGAAACTCTTTGTACTTTAGTGTCTTTCTTAAATCATTGGTCATAATTAGGTTGCCGCAGTTAAATGTTGCAATGTCTAAACTGATGCTACCGCTGATTGGTAAACTAATATCTTTTGTGCGTAAAATTGTAAGCGTATCAGGTGTGTTGTAGTTAATAATGCGACAAGTGAATTTATTAATATTCGTAGAGCCATTTACTTTTAATAAGCCACCAGCTTGTACTACCCATTTTATGGGTGTATTCTTTTGTTGTGCAAGTAAGCTTTGCCATAACAGTTGCCAATATAGAATAGTTTGTATGGCTAATATTTTAACAAGCATTGTTACAATAAATTTTAGCATATAAAAAAACAGTCAGAATGAACGTTCATCCTGACTGTTTAAAGTTATGCGTTATAACAATTAGAATCCCACAACAGCTTCAATCACGTAGCCATTAAATTTACCAGAACTTAAATAACTGGTATTTGGGTAGTCAAGATATTTTTGGGTAACAATTTCAGCTTTCATTAATATATTCTTGGTCATAAACCAACCTGCTGCCAGTGCTGTACGATTAATTGTTATATCGCTTGTAAAGCCTGCAAGCCTAGCGGTTACAGTATTGTACCTAGCGCCAACAAACAGGTTTTCATCTTTACCAAATCTATACACAGCGTCGGCAGCATATTGTGTTAATTTCCTTGTATCCGATTCTGCTTTTGTTCTACCAGAAGCTGCTTCTGCGGTACCGAAGAATTCAAAACCACCTGCTTTTACAAAACCATTTATCATAAAAGCATCTATTTTTTTGCTAAAACCAGGATTAAATCTGCCAGAAAAAGCAAGCGGCGTACCAGCACCAGTAGCACTCGCTGCGGCTGCAGAATTTAATTCCATTACAAATTGATAGTTAGAACCAGAGCGGTCGCCTCCAAATAATGTAAGACCACTACCACCAGCACTAGCATTATGATAATAACTACCAGTTAAACGTACTCGAACATTATCTAGTTTTTTATCAAAACCTGCTTTAAAATAGATAGATGGATCTCTGGCTGCATTTGGGTCTACCAATGTTACTGAGGGAGAATCTACATAGCCTTTAATCATGCCACTGGTAATACCAATCATACCTAAGAAGCCATTTTTTTGCAAATAAACTTCACCACCAATTTCTGTTGCAAACTCATCCATAATATTGCCTTCCATAAATGGATTGTATAAAGCCTGTCCGCCATCACTTCTTCGAAAATGTTCGTCCCCATAGTTTACTTCAAAGTGCCCAATTTTAATAGTTGCCAATTTCATTAAATCATCCCAAAACTGACCTTTAAAAGGTACTTTGTCAAATTGAATATAACCACCTTTTACCCAAGTTTCGTTGTGGTGTTTGCTAGATAAATAGCTGGTTACATTTAGTTTAATACCATCTGCAAGCTGCACATCCATAAATAAATTGGCTTGTGCCGTTTGAAAACCAGTTGTTACTGGACGTAATTTATTAACACCTTGATTGTTTAATGCATCAGGATTTTCTACTTTTAGACTTTGAAATTGTTGCGTAAATCCTGCACCCCATTTTACTTTTAAGCCATCAAATTTTACGGTATCATTTTTTGAAGTTTCAAACACATTAATACCAGATTTGTCGTAAGCCCTAAAATTGGCAATTTTAGGCTGTTGTGATATTGCAAATAATGGAAATATAAACAGGACTGACAAAAGAACTGCCCTGTATTGTATAACAAACGTTTTCATAATTATGCTGTTTTGATTGTTACTTAATTGAGTTAATTGCAGATATTGGGTTGGTTATTTTAATGTGATCGCGAAGCTCAAAACGACCTCTTTACCTGTTTTAATGGTACCAAATAAGGCCGTAGGTGGCTCCACACCATACTCAACCATATTGATGTTTTTGGTGCCAGTAACAGTAATCGTTTTATCACTATTTACTTTGTATGTCACTACTAGTTCTGTTTCTACACCTTTACCAGCAATAGTTAGTGTGCCGTAGCATTTGATGGTGTTTTCTGTTATTGTAGCTGTTTTTGACACAAAGCTGATTGTAGGATTCGCATCTTTCTTTAATGCTTTGTATGTATTTTTATCCATCCCATTATGCTCGCTTTTTAAAGCAATAACTGGGGTGGTAAAGGTTAATGAGGAAATGGTAGTGATGCTACCAGCTCGGTTTAAAGTTATATTGGCAGTAACCG
>JAYWCY010000019.1:0-8067 GCA_043780175.1 Chitinophagales bacterium | reverse complement strand
AGAATGGAGCCCTTCCAATTCTCTCAATAGAGTACCTAAAAGTTTATTAGGTACTTATGCCACTATGTGGATTGCCCCTTTATTTGCAGTGGGCTTATTTGGGTATTTAATGTACTATGCATCGCTAGCATTAATTATTGAATTGCCAGTCTTAATTTTATGGGGTTTGTCGCCAGCATTTGCCTGGCTAGTTAGTATTAACGAACGAAGTGAACAGGTTAATCTAAGCCACAAACAAACGGTATATCTTAAAAAACTATCTAGAAAAATATGGGCATTCTTCGAAACATTTGTAACAGTTGCTGATAACTGGCTACCACCAGATAATTATCAAGAACATCCTATAGCTCGTATTGCGCATCGCACATCACCTACTAATATTGGGCTTTCTTTGTTGTCTAGCCTTACAGCTTATGATTTTGGTTATATATCATCTGGAAAATTAATTGAACGCACAACCAATACCTTAAGTACCATACAAGCACTGGAAAAATATCGAGGACATTTGTATAATTGGTACGATACTATTTCTTTAATGCCATTAAACCCAAGATATGTTTCCACGGTAGACAGTGGTAATTTTATTGGTCATTTGCTTACCTTAAGACAAGGTTTATTGACGCTACCAAACAAGCCAATTTTTGCTGTGAATGTATTTGAAGGATTGCAGGATGTTGTAAATATTATTGGGGAAAAAAATGCCTATTCACCGTTATTAGAGCCCTTTAAAAAAGAATTAGAAGGTATAATAGCTTCTTATCCTGAAACGCTAGTAGATGCAGCAGGTTGTATGGATATACTGACCGAAGAATATAAACGCCTAATTGCTACTTATAATTTTGAAGAAGATGTTAAAGATGAACCATTGATTTGGATAGATCTATTAGGACATCAAATACAAGATATTCATGATGATTTAAAGAGTCTTGTACCATGGGTTGCTTTAAAGCCACCTTTTTCGAAATTCAATGACATTATTGATTTGGATGCTTACAAAATACCAACCTTGGTAGATATATCAAAAATGGCTGGGGAATTATTACCTCAAATTAAATCAAGCTACTTTCAGGATAATACAATAGAGGAAAATCAATGGTTAGATGCTTTTACAAATGCAGTTGTAGAATCTGGGAGAAGGGCTAAGGAGAGGATATTAACAATAGAAACGTTGGCAGCCAAAAGCCTAACCTTTGCTACTGTTGACTATGATTTTTTATATGAAAGAAAACAAAATTTATTCTCTATTGGATATAATGTAGATGAACACCGCTGCGATAATAGCTTTTATGATTTACTGGCTTCGGAAGCAAGACTTGGTATTTTTGTTTCCATAGCCCAAGGCAAAATACCGCAAGAAAGCTGGTTTTCACTTGGTAGGCAGTTAACAAGTATGGGCACTACACCAGTACTTATCTCATGGAGTGCTTCCATGTTTGAGTATTTAATGCCAATGTTGGTAATGCCATCTTACGATAATACATTGTTAAATCAAACTCATAGAGCCATCGTTCAAAAACAAATTGATTACGCCAAAAAAAGAGATGTCCCATGGGGGATTTCAGAATCTGGTTACAACTTAGTTGATTCAAATTTAAATTATCAGTACAAAGCGTTTGGTGTACCTGGTCTTGGTCTTAAGCGTGGTCTTGCCGAAGATTTAGTAGTTGCTCCATACGCTACTATTATGGCACTTATGGTAATGCCTGACGAAGCTTATGATAATTTACAAACCATGTCGAAAGTTGGCTTTGAGGGCAACTATGGCTTTTATGAAGCAATAGATTACACGACAGCACGACTCCCGCGAGGCCAAGAAAATGTCATCATCCGTTCTTTTATGGCACACCACCAAGGTATGAGCCTACTATCGTTGTCGTATTTACTTTTAAATCAACCTATGCAAAAAAGGTTTGTGGCAGATGTACAGATACAAGCCACTTTATTATTATTACAAGAACGTATACCACGTGTTTCCACTTTCTATTCTCCTAGTGCACATGTATCCGATACCAATACAAAAGGCGATGCTAATGAGGTAACCATGCGTGTCATCACTACACCACATACACCCGTGCCAGAAATACAATTACTGTCAAATGGTAGATATAATGTGATGGTAACCAATGCTGGGGGTGGTTACAGCCGTTGGAAAGATACAACTATTACGAGATGGCGTGAAGACACTACCTGTGATAATTGGGGTAGTTTCTGCTTCATTCGCGATGTTGAAACCCGATTATCGTGGTCTACTGCTTATCAACCATTAATGAGTGCAGGCGATAATTATGAAGCTGTTTTTTCACAAGGTCGCGCCGAATTTAGAAGAAAAGATCAGCAGCTAGAAACGCATACTGAAATTGTTGTTTCTCCTGAAGATGATGTAGAATTGAGGCGGGTAAATATTACCAATCGCTCTCGTAAAAAAAGAGTGGTAGAAATTACCAGTTATGCGGAAGTTGTACTGAGTAACCAAAATGCAGATGTGGCACATACAGCTTTTAATAACCTATTTGTACAAACAGAAATTGTAGAGCATCGAAATGCTATCATCTGTTCTAGACGGCCAAGAAACGAAGGCGAACGACCGCCTACCATGTTTCATTTAATGAAAGTGCATGATGCTACTTGCAAAGAGATTTCTTATGAGACTAACCGTGCAAAATTTATTGGGCGTGGCAATACGATTCACAAGCCTGATGCCATAAACAATACACAAACCTTGTCCAATTCACAAGGTTCAGTACTTGATCCTATTGTAAGTATAAGATATATAATAGAAATAGAGCCTCAGCAAACAGCTATTATTGATATGGTTACTGGCATTGCCGATGTAAAAGAAGCTGCTGTTTTATTGATTGAAAAATACCAGGATAAATTCATGTCAGACCGTGCCTTTGAGCTTTCTTGGACACATAGCCAAGTAGTATTGAGGCAAATTAATGCCTTAGAATCTGATGCTCAATTGTATGGTCGATTAGCAAGTTCTGTGATTTATACCAATTCTTCATTAAGGGCAGATGCAAATATAATATTAAGAAACAACCGTGGACAATCTGGTTTGTGGAGTTATTCTATCTCAGGTGATTTACCAATTGTGTTATTGCAAATTGAAAGCCTAGACAATATAGAACTGGTAAAACAACTGATACAGGCTCATACTTATTGGCGTTTAAAAGGTTTAGTGGTTGATCTTGTTATTTGGAATGAAGACCACGGTGGATACAGGCAAACATTGCAGAACAGAATA
This sequence comes from Chitinophagales bacterium, assembly GCA_043780175.1. Lineage (GTDB taxonomy): Bacteria > Bacteroidota > Bacteroidia > Chitinophagales > Chitinophagaceae > Parasediminibacterium. The sequence continues at coordinate 4,820 of JAYWCY010000019.1, read as the reverse complement.
CTAGAATTAGTATCTCCTTCAATAAGTATGGATGTGAAAGAGCAACCAGGTGGGGTATTTATTAGGTCTACCGATCAAATTTCAATAGAAGATAGAATACTGTTTGAAACAGTAGCAAAACTAGTTATATCTGACAAATTTGGTACTTTAGAAGAACAATTGAGTAGACGTAGTAAAGTAAGACCATCGATACCTTATTTTACTCCAACTAAATTCTTCCCATCTGTTTCAACGTCTGTGGAATTACCAAAAGATTTGCAATTTTTTAATGGTACAGGTGGCTTTGCCAATAATGGTAAAGAATATTTAATTATTACAAAACAAAATCAAGTTACACCAGCACCATGGAGCAATATTTTAGCTAATCCAAATTTTGGTTGTATTATTTCAGAAAGTGGACAATCTTATTCTTGGATAGACAATGCGCACGAATTTCGGTTAACACCATGGAATAACGATCCTGTAAGCGATTTGGCAGGTGAATCTTTTTATATTAGAGATGAAGAAAGTGGTAAATTTTGGTCTCCCACACCATTACAAAGCCGTGGTAAAACGCCTTATATCACTACACACGGCTTTGGTTACAGTAGCTTTCAGCATGGTGAAGATGGCATATTTACAAATATGACTATTTTTGTTGATATTGAAGATGCTGTAAAGTTCATAGTTATCAAATTCAATAATAAATCAGGGAGACAAAGAAAATTATCAGCAACAGGCTATGTTGAATGGGTAATGGGAGAAATACGTTTCAAAAGCCAGATGCATACCGTTACAGAAGTAGAAATTGGATTGAGTACTATTTTCGCCAGAAATGCTTATAATACCGAATTAGGTACCCGCACTGGCTTTTTTGAAGTAGATGATATAATCACAAGTTTTACCACAGACAGAACAGAGTTTATTGGGCGCAATGGCTCGTTAAGAAATCCTGAAGCCATGAATAAATCAAAATTTTCAGGCAGGTATGGCGCAGGTATTGACCCATGCGCAGCTTTACAAGTAAGTTTTGATATTGCAGATGCTAATGAACATGAAATAATTTTTAAACTAGGTGCAGGTAGCGATAAGCAACATGCAGTTGATTTAGTAAAAAAATACAAAGGCAACCAAATAGTATACAATGCATTGGAAAAAGTAAAAAACTACTGGCACCAAACATTAAACATGGTAGAGATAGAAACACCAGATGCAGCATTAAATATACTTACCAATGGTTGGCTCAACTATCAATCTTTAGCGTGCCGCATTTGGGGACGAAGTGGTTTCTACCAATCAGGTGGTGCATTTGGCTTTAGAGATCAGTTGCAGGATGTATTGTCTTTGCTACATAATAAACCAGAAATAGCAAGGGCACAGATTTTATTAAATGCATCACGACAATTTAAAGAAGGTGACGCACAACATTGGTGGCATCCACCTGTGGGCAGAGGCGTAAGAACTACTTGTTCCGATGATTATTTATGGTTACCATTTGTTACGGCAAAATATGTCTATCACACGAGTGATACTAATATACTTGACGAAAATATTTATTTTATGGAAGGTAGGTTATTGAATGTTGGCGAAGAATCAGCTTATGATTTACCTATAAAATCTTCTCTAGCAGGTACACTTTATCAACACTGCACGAAAGCCATAGAAAATGGGTTACATTTTGGTATACATGGGTTACCGCTAATGGGGTCAGGTGATTGGAATGATGGTATGGATAAAGTAGGAGAACATGGCAAAGGCGAAAGCGTTTGGCTAGCATTTTTCTTATTTGATACGCTTATGCGTTTTAGCGTTGTGGCTGCAGAAAGAGCGGATACAGTCTTTGCTAACCGTTGCATAGATCAAGCCCAATTATTACAAAGTAATATAAGACGTTACGGATGGGATGGTGAATGGTATAGGCGCGCTTATTTTGACGATGGAACACCATTGGGCTCAAGTAGTAATGATGAATGCAAAATTGATTCGATAGCTCAAAGCTGGAGTGTTTTGTCAAAAGCGGGTGATGAACCACGTTCGGCAATGGCTATGCAATCTGCTGCAAAATATTTAATACGTAAAGAGGAGGGATTTATTCAATTATTCGATCCACCATTTGACAAATCGATTTTAAACCCAGGCTATATAAAGGGTTATGTGCCGGGTGTAAGAGAAAATGGTGGGCAATATACACATGCGGCTGTATGGTTAGTTATGGGCTTTGCAGCGTTGAAAGACAAACAAAGAACATGGGAATTATTAAAAATGATTAATCCGATTAATCGGGCAATTGATGAGCATACTGTAGCAACCTACAAAGTAGAACCTTATGTAATGGCAGCTGATGTATATGCTGAACCCTCTAACTTAGGTCGTGGTGGTTGGACTTGGTACACTGGCTCTGCTGGCTGGATGTATCAACTAATAATAGAGTTTGTATTAGGTATAAAAAGAAAAGGCAACGAGTTGTATTTTGACCCATGTATACCAGAAGAATGGCCATCTTTTAAAATGAAATACAATTATCATAGTTCAGTTTATAATATCATACTACTGCAATCAAAAAACACCCGTCAAAATACAACAATTATTATTGACGGTGTTGAACAAACTAGCTCATTCATAAAACTAGAAGACAATAATGGCAACTATAATGTACAAATAATAGTTTATGATGCTATGCCTTAACTATTAAACGAACTATAATTTAAATCAAGTACCCTAATTTTTATCCTTTAAAAAATATTTAGGTTTAATAAAAAATATAAAAATATTTAGCAGATACAATAAGAGCCAGATTAGCTAATAACTGGCGTTAGGTTTGTTAATTTAAAATGGCAAGCCATTACTTCTATAGTGTTTGTAAGCTGCTTAAAATTATATAGACCATTGGTAAGCATAAAGTGCGCATTTGTTTCCATGATTTTAATTTATGGGGAAATAATTCCACACACTTAGCATTCTAACTACTTATAACAACCTTTAAAAATTGATGAAAAATAATTTCTTCCCAGATCTAACAAATATTTTTATGCAGTTGCCCATGGCAACTTATATTTTAATAGGTTCAGATTTTATTATTGAACTTGCTAATGAAAGAGCACTCGAAATTTGGTGCAAAAAAAAAGAAGAGGTTCTTCAAATATCCTTTTTTACAATATTTCCAGTACTTGTAGAGCAAGGCTTACAAAAAGCATTAACAGATGTTCTTAGTAATGGGAATATATATATTTCACCTACCAATATAATATATAAACCTTTTTATTGTGAAGGTGAAATAGTTGGCATAATAGGAACGATTAGTGAAACCCCTGTTTCTAATGAAGCTGTAACATTTGAAAAAAAGACATCGTGGCTGGTTGCAAATGGCAGCGAAATGGCAAGATTAATTAGTACGTTCAACTGGTCTAAAAATATTTTAGGTGATATAAATACATGGTCGCAGAGTTTAAAAACAGCACTAAATATCATTTTACATTCTAAATTTCCGATGCTTTTATTGTGGGGGTCTGAAATGACTTGTTTGTACAATGATGCTTTTCGCCCCAGTTTACCCGATACAAGTAAGCATTCTTCCATTTTGGGTATACCTGCTCAAGAAGCATGGTCAGATATATGGCATATCATCGCTCCTTTACTTAACCAAGTATTAGCTGGTGGCGAAGCTATTTGGAGCGAAAACCAATTGATCCCTATTTACAGAAAGGATAAAATAGAAGATGTCTACTGGACTTTTAGCTGTAGCCAGGTTATAAATGAAGAAGGCAAAGTAGGTGGCATATTGGTAACCTGCAACGAAACCACAGAGAAAGTTATAACATTACAGCACTTAGAAAAAAGCAACCGCCAATACTATAATAATATAATGCAAGCACCTACTGCAATTTGCATTTTTAGAGGAAAAGAACATGTTGTTGAAATTGCAAATGTTTTGATGTTAAAAATATGGGGTAAAACAGAAAAAGAGGTGATTAATAAGCCATTTTTTGAAGTGTTACAGGAGGCAAAAGGTCAGGGCTTGGAAGCGTTACTTGACAATATATACAACACAAGAGAGCAACTTGTTGCCAATGAACAAATAATAAAACTAGCCAAGAGTGGCATAACTAAACCCATGTACATCAATATTATGTACGAACCTTTAACTGAACTTGACGGAACAATTTCTGGTATAGTAGCCACCGCTTCTGATATAACAGAACAAATAATGGCTAGGGAAAAATTAGAACAACGGGAAGAAAGAGTACGTTCATTGGTAAATGACACGCCGTTTCCTATGGCAGTATACGTTGGTAAAGAAATGCGAATAGAACTTGCCAATCAGTCTATTCTTAATATTTGGGGCAAGGGTAACGATGTTCTGGGGCTATCTTTTAAAGAGGTATTACCTGAATTAGGTCATCAACTTGTATTTGAACAAATTGAAAATGTATTTAACTCAGGCACTTCTTTTCATACCTACAACACGCCACTGGATTTAGTAGTAGATGGCAAGTTAAAAACGTATTATTTTAATTACAGTTTCACCCCTTTATATGATACGTCTGGTAAAGTATATGGTGTGATGAACACAGGCGCTGACATAACAGATTTAAATATTGCTAGAAAAAAAATAGAAGAAAGTGAACAACGCAGTAGGCTGGCGATTAAAGCAGCAGAATTAGGAACTTTTGATTGGGATTTAGTCTCACAAGCATTTTCAAGTTCGCAAAGGGTGAATGATATTTTCGGGTTTCATAATCAATCCAAAATTTCTCATCAAGATTTAATAGCTGCATTTCACCCAGAAGATAAAGAAATAAGAGATAATGCGATAAATGATGCTCATCCAAAAGGTTCCTTAA
>JAYWCY010000018.1:0-2075 GCA_043780175.1 Chitinophagales bacterium | reverse complement strand
GAAATACCAATAATTACAAAAATGAAAATTATTACCCCGAAACAAAAAAGAGATGTGATAAAAAAGAATTGAAGTATAAATCGACTAATTGAAGAATTCCTACTGTCTATATAGGTATCAATTTGGGTAGTAAATGATTTACAAATTGCACCTGCAAAAGCAAAGAATAAGAAAGAAAAGAGAGAACTAACAAAAAGCATTTCATTAAAACTCATGAGCTGGATTTATTTTTTGTAGTAAGGTTTGGTATTTTTTATCACAAACAAATTTCAGTGTATAGCAATTGATTTTTTTAGTAATCAGTATAAAACTTGGTAATAGATTACGTGACTATAGGTAATTCACCTTCTTTTCAAGCCTTTTGGCCTCGTTTGGGACAAATCACATACTTTTATTTCTGCAACCAACCACACTATGCGGCTTATAATTGTTTTTGTTCTTATTGCTTTTACATTAACCATTACTGCACAAAACTTTCCTATTAAGCATTTAATGCAAGATTCTGTACCAGTGGCTTTTATAAACCCAGCAAAAAACTTCTACTTTAATTTGGGTGATACCAATCATAATAAATACAAACCACAGCAGTTTGTTAAAAATGACAATAAGCTTTACCTCTTTTTAAATGGTACAGGTAGATTATATGAAACAAGTGTGGATAATAACAATACATGCGTGTTTAATAGAATAGATGTTACTGACCACTTCGGTTATAATATTGCTTCATTTGGCTTTAGCTACAATAATCATATTTACAATTTAGGGGGTAATGGTATTTGGCATATTAATGGGCAGTTACGGGTATTTAATACCAAAGCCAAAGAGTGGGATATTGTAAAGCTTAACAAAGAAGTACCGCTACTTTACGACGAATGTTTGCTTTGGTATGATATAAAAAGCAAGAAGATTTATATAGGCTTTTACTCAACCGTAAATGATGCTGTAAAAAGTAATGTTGCAGATAATAAGTTTATGTACGATGTAATGGCACTGGACTTGCAAACTAATGATTGGATAAATATTGGTGAACTAAGCAATTATTTAAAATTAAATAATGCACAAATGAAACCCATTGCTATGAGCCCTTGGGGTTTGTTTGTAAGCTTTAATAACAAGTTTTCTTTAATTGATTATACTAGCAATCAAATTTTAAGTTTAGAAGCATCGAAAGAAAATGATTATCAAAATTTGCAACGAACTTTATCTAACAACAACTGCTATTTTAAGGATTCAACCTTATTTTAAGGTAGTAATATAGACAAAACCTTAGATTCAATTCCTCTACATTACGCAGACTTTAACCCTACTGGTGAGGTTGTTTATACAATTGCACCAACAACGGTTGTAACTAATTATTTGCCTTGGCTAATAGGTTTGTTCTTGGCAATACTTGGCTTTAGTGTTTACTATATTTTAAAGTACGTGGTAGTTATTAAGGTTACTAAAAAGGCTACTGACATACCTTTAAATTCTGTAACCAAAAAGATAACAGAACCTAATACTATTACCCCTTCTTTTGATGAAAAAGAATTGCAAGTGTTGCAACTGCTGTATGATAATTCTATCAATCAAGCAACTACTACCATTGATGCGTTGAACAATGTGTTAGGCGTAACTAAAAAGGCAACAGATATTCAGAAAAACCAAAGAAGCGATGTGATTAGTAGCATCAATAGAAAGTTTGTACTTATTAGTAATAACGAGCAACCAATAATAAACAAAAGCAGAACTGAATTTGATAAACGCTCTTTTGTGTACTTTATAACTATGGATAGATTAGAAGAAGTGAAAGTAGTAATTGCATAAATACAACAGCCAATTCAAATTTTAAAATCGGCTGTTGTATTTATACAAATCGTCCATCTTTATTCATGCAAAGTAGTTTAAGGCATTACAATAGGTAGTTTTAGAAAAGCTGTTCCTAAAATGCGGCTAAAGTTTGTTTTGTAACAAATAAAAATCGTACATAATATTATTTATATTATCGGGAACGATTGCGTAGATTATAGTACTTCTCTGATAAAATATTTCTATTTTTCCTAAGCAAAAGAATAGTACTCGCTTGAATACCTATT
>JAYWCY010000017.1:0-5446 GCA_043780175.1 Chitinophagales bacterium | reverse complement strand
AGAACGTAAAGCGTTTATAGAGAAAACCATTACCGAGCAAAGTAAAATGACGGAAGAATTACAGGCAAAAATTGACAAAGCAATTACCATTACCGACCTCGAAGATATTTATTTACCATATAAACCAAAACGTAGAACGAAGGCACAAGCAGCAAGAGAAAATGGCTTAGAACCATTGTCTGTGTTACTACTTGAGCAAACAAATATTGATATTGCCGAAGCCGCAAAAGCATTTATAAACGATACAGTTGCTACCCCAGAAGATGCGTTACAAGGTGCAAGAGATATTATTGCCGAGCAAATAAATGAAGATGCAACGGTACGTGCCAAATTGCGTAAATGCTTTGAAGAGACTGCCTTGTTGCAAAGTAAAGTATTGACTGACAAAGAAACGGAAGCCGCTAAGTATAAAGATTATTTTGACTTTAGTGAGCCGATTTACAAAATACCTTCTCATAGAACATTGGCTATTTTACGGGGTTTTTTAGAAGGATTTTTGCGTATGAGCATTATACCTGTAGAAGAAGAAGCGATTGATTTAATTGAAGATATTTATATCACAGGTAGCTTGAATAGCTCAGTAGAACAAGTGAAAAAAGCCATTAAAGATGCCTACAAACGATTACTTCAGCCAAGCTTAGAAACTGAGTTTAGAACGGCTTTAAAAACCAAGGCAGACGAAGAAGCAATTACGGTATTTGCTGAGAATTTAAAGCAATTATTGTTGAGCTCGCCACTAGGCAGCAAACGTGTATTAGCTATTGACCCAGGTTACAGAACTGGCTGTAAAATTGTATGTTTAGATGAGCAAGGGGCGTTGCAAGCTACCGATTTAATTTACATACACGAAGGCAATAAACAAACAGAAGCTGGCTATACCATTAAGCATTTGGTAAGCAAATACAATATCGAAACCATTGCTATTGGTGATGGGACTGCGGGTAGAGAGACGGAAGGTTTTATTAAATCTTTGGGTTTAAACTTGCCTGTGTTTTTGGTAAATGAAGATGGTGCTTCTATCTATTCTGCTTCTGAAATTGCTAGGGAAGAATTTCCTGATTATGATATTACAGTTCGTGGTTCGGTAAGTATTGGTCGTAGATTGATGGATCCATTGGCTGAGTTGGTAAAACTAGACCCAAAGAGTATTGGTGTGGGTCAGTACCAGCATGATGTGAACCAGTTTCGCTTAAAAGAAAGACTAGACCAAACGGTGATGAGTTGTGTAAACCAGGTAGGTGTAAATATTAATACAGCCAGCAAACAATTGCTAAGTTATGTGAGTGGTATTGGGCCAAATTTGGCAGAAAATATCATCAAACATCGTAACGAGATTGGTAAATTTACTGATAGAAGTCAATTGCTAAAAGTACCACGCCTTGGTGGTAAAGCATTTGAACAATGTGCAGGGTTCTTACGTATAAAAAATGGTGTTAATCCATTAGATGAGAGTGCGGTTCATCCAGAAGCATATACTATTGTAAAGCAGATTGCTAGTGATTTAAGTGTAGACGTAAAAACATTGATTGGTAATGAAGCATTGTTGAAAACTGTAGAACCAAAAAAATATATTACTGAACAAATAGGTGTAGTAACTATTCAGGATTTGGTGAAAGAATTAAAAAAACCAGGCCTTGATCCACGTAGCGAATTAGAGCAATTGGAATTTGCCCAAATATTTAAAATAGAAGACGCAAAAGAAGGCATGATTGTACCAGGTATGGTAACGAATATTACACGTTTTGGTGCATTTATAGACATTGGTGTAAAGCAAGATGGTTTGGTGCATGTAAGCGAAATTTCGCACCAATACATTACTGACCCTAATGAGATATTGAAGCTAAACGATAAAGTACAAGTAAAAATTTTAGAGGTTGATACTGTACGTAAGCGCATTGCGTTATCTATAAAACAAACGCAGGAAGCACCAGCTAGAAAAGGCACAAGTAACAGGGTTCAAGGCACAAGTAACAAACCAGCAGTAAAAACTGAAGATGTGAGTAACATGAATATGAACGATGCATTGAGTATGTTGAAGAAACGTTTTGGGAAGTAAAAACGAAAATATTTGGCAAAAAAATAGCCGCTAGTTTCAAAAACTGGCGGCTATTTCTATTTTACTATAACACTATTATCTAAACGAAAAAGCTAAGCCTACGCCAGCACCCTTATATTGTGCAAAAGTGTAATCTGCATACAGTTTAAAGAAGAAAATATTTACTCTAGCACCCCATGTGTTGGTAACGCCACTTGCAGCGTATCCAATAGAAAGCGGGTCGGTAACTGTTACAGTTTGTGGTCCAAATAAAGTTTGATAAGTGGTATTATAATCGCCTTTTAAGTTAAGAGTTGATTTGCCGCTGATATAGCCAATTGACGTATATAATTCAAGAAAAGCAAATTTTGCTGATACGATACCTTGTACAGTTAAAGCAGAAATATCAAAGTCGGCAGATGCATTGCCTTTAGGGTTTTGTACAGAACTACCAGAGTTAAACACAGGCTTGTAGGAAGTGGTAGTTTTTGTATAACCTGCCAATGCCGAAACGTGGAGAAATGGTACTTTTTTTAAGAATGGTAAATAATTGGAGAACTCGTGCTGCAATGCCACGCCCATAACACCTACATCAATCTTGTTAAAATTACTTTTAGGAAAGTAACGGACTTTTAAGTCTGTATGCTTAAATATGCCTAGACCTATTTGTACCACAGGCAAAGGTGAAGCTAAGGGTAAAAAAGAAATATTCTTTTTTAAATCATCGCCAATACCGCTAGGCGCAGTAAATGTGGCGCTTGCAGTTTGGCCGTTTACAGTAGTAGTGGCTGTTATTTTCTCAACGGTAGAACCACCCATAAATGTAGGTAAAGTGGCAGAAACTTTAGAAGCATCAGTTAGTTTAAGCGAACTATAATCAGAATTTTTGAACGTAAAATTTTCTTTACCAGATGGTATGATGGCAAATTGGCCATTTATTGCAATATCAAACCCTAGCAGTTTATGTGTTTTAGCTGTACTAAACCAGCCACGAGAAAGATTGTAAATTTCACTTTCTCCAAAAGGTCGCATGTATTCACTAGCATATTTGTTGGCATCTGGTAATGAAGCCGCAACTATCTGCCCAAAATCTTGTGCTTGTGCAAGGTAAGAAGCACAAACGCACAATGCTAAAATGGTAATTTTTTTCATGAATAGTAAGTTTTAGGTTCGTTATATTTATAGCAAATAAACAAAATGTTTTTTGTATTTACTCCAACTTAGTTCAAGCTTCTTTTACATTTATTTAACTGCTATTTCTTCGTTGTAAATGGTTGTCGTTTTTATTTTCAGCTATATTGTTCTCTTTTAATGATTTAAAAAAAATAGCTATGGTTAAATGCCTTTTAATAGTAATATTATTAATCAGTTGTAACATATCAAATGCACAAAATATTTCGAATACTGGCAGCAATATTTCTGCACTGCAAGCCCAAGAAGTACTAAATCATCACAATAAAGTACGCGAAAAAGTAGGTTCGCCACCATTAACATGGAACAAGCAATTAGCTGCTTATGCACAACAATGGGCCGAGTATTTGGCAAACAATAATAATTGTCAAATGAAGCATAGAACTGAGCCAGGTGAAAACGGTAAAGCCTATGGCGAAAATATTTTTTGGGGTAGTTCAAGCGATTATTATAAACCTATTAACGCCTCAATATCTTGGTATGATGAAATAAAATATTATAAGTATCAAAAATTGAATGATAACAATTGGTACAAAACAGGGCATTACACACAAATGATTTGGAAAGACACCAAAGAAGTGGGTATGGGTGTTGCTGTTTGCCCAAATGGCGGTTTAATTGTAGTGGCTAATTATTACCCAGCTGGCAATGTAATGACCCAATATCCTTACCCTAATTTGCCCCAACCCTAAAGGGAGTTATTAAAGTGTCTAAACATTTAAACTAGTCAAACTTTTTAAACTTGGCAATTCAAATCCCGATATTTGCCTACTACCAATTCGCATTATTATAAGCCAACTTGCATCCATATTAGCATCACCCATTGAATACTTAAAAGGTGTGGGGCCACTGCGTGGCGATTTACTGAAAAAAGAACTCGGTATCTATACGTTTGGCGATTTATTAGAGCATTTTCCCATTAGGCATATTGATAAAACCAAAATCAATCGTATAGCCGATATTCATCCCGATACAGAATATATACAGGTGGTGGGTAAGTTGTTGTTTTTTGAAACAGTAGGTGAAAATAGAGCAAAACGTTTAATAGCACAACTGCGTGATGGCAGCGGTAGTCTTGAGTTAGCTTGGTTTCAAGGTATTAGTTGGGTGCAAAAAAACTTATCGGTTGGGGTAGATTATTTGGTATTTGGCAAAGTGGGCTTTTTTAATGGTAAGCCACAGATAGTACACCCAGAAATTGAAATATTTGTACCTGCGGTTGCTGGCGCCAAAACACATTTAGAACCTGTTTATCCAAGTACCGAAAAATTAAAAGCGAGAGGTTTTAGCGGCAGACAAATTGGTAAGCTGACACAACAGTTGGTAGCGCAAATTCAGCTAAAAGATATCCAAGAAAATATACCAGTATATTTATTAGAACGGTTGCAGTTGATGCCTCGTTTTTTGGCAGTGCGTGCCATACATTTTCCAACCACTCTACAAGAATATGACATTGCTATTTATAGATTAAAGTTTGAAGAGTTTTTTATAGCTCAGATAAGATTAAATCTTATTAGGTTACAAAGACACAAAAGTAGCCGGGGGGTTGTATTTGAGAAAGTAGGTGATTTGTTTAATAATTTTTATAACGAACATTTACCATTTCAACTAACAGGTGCGCAAAAACGTGTATTAAAAGAAATTAGAACCGATACGGCACGTGGTCATCAAATGAATCGTTTGCTACAAGGTGATGTTGGTAGTGGCAAAACTATTGTGGCATTGCTTAGTATGTTGTTGGCGGCCGATAATGGCTATCAAAGTTGTTTAATGGCTCCAACAGAAATATTGGCACAACAACATTTCACAGGATTAAGTGCCTTGTTACAAGAAATGCCTGTTAAGATAGAGATTCTTACAGGTAGCACAAAAGTCAAAAAACGGAGAGAAATTTTAGCCGCCTTGGCCGATGGTAGTTTGCATTTTATAATAGGCACCCATGCATTGATTGAAGACCCTGTCGTGTTTGAAAATCTTGGGTTTGTAGTGGTAGATGAGCAGCACAAGTTTGGTGTTGCACAACGTGCTAAACTTTGGCAGAAAGCAGTAGTGCCACCACATGTATTGGTAATGACAGCTACGCCTATCACACGTACATTGGCAATGTCTGACTATGGCGATTTAGATTATAGTGTGATTGATGAATTACCACCAGGTAGGCAACCCATCACTACAGTGCATCGTTTTGAACAAGCAAGGGCAAGTGTGATGGAATTTATA
>JAYWCY010000016.1:0-11950 GCA_043780175.1 Chitinophagales bacterium | reverse complement strand
GAATATTTTTTTATTATTAATTAAACTCTATATTCGCATCGGTTTTTCATAGGATATTGGATTTTAAAACGGGGCTGGATTTTTATCCTGGCCCTTTTTGTTTTTATACGCCACCAGCTAAATATCCGCTCTCGACTTATTACTTATTAAAAAGAATAAATCAATTGCCAAATAATATGTAATTATTTGTCTCGTTGCATCTTATTGTCTATAAACACATTATTTTACTTCAAAATTTGTAACGGATGCGTTTTAATATAATTATCCTGTTGGTAAACTTAGTACTAATTACTAGTCCTATTTTCTCTCAAAAAATAGATACTAATTTTAATAAACAATGGGTGCAAATTGATACTTTGATGGTATCTAAAAAATTAACAAAAGATGCCTTACAGCAAGTTGCTGATTTATATAAAACAGCTAAGCAACAGCAAAACGAACCACAAATAATTAAATCTTTAATTTATAAAATCGGGTTAGAGGATGAAGTGTTGGATAATAAACCCAATAATGCAATTGCCACTCTAAATACCGAAATAGATGCAACTAACAATGTGGTTGCCAAATGTATTTTATACAGCCTATTGGCTAATAGATACTTGCAATATTATAATGCTAATCGTTGGAAGTTTTATAATCGAAGTAAAACAATAGCTTTTGTAAAAAACGATATTGACACTTGGGGTGCTGATGACTTTGGTAATACCATTAGTGACAATTTCTCTAAAAGTATCATTGCAATAAAAGCTTTACAGGGAGTAAATATTAGCGCCTATGATACCATTATCATTAAAGGTAATGCCAGACAGTTCAGACCTACTTTGTTCGACCTTTTAGCGCATGAAGCCTTAGATTATTTTAAAACTGGTGATTATTATTTAACCAAACCGGCTTATGTTTTTGAACTTAGGGAATTAAGCGCTTTAGCAGATTACGAAACATTTAGTAACACAAATTTGGAAACAACAGATTCAACATCTCATTTACTTAAAAGCCTACAACTTTTTCAGCAGTTAATTCAATTCCATAAGAATGATATGGATAAAAACGCTTTGGTAGATATTGATTTAGAACGCATCGAATGGGTGAATAATTATTTGAACAATGATGGTAAAGATGCCGCTTACTTAAAAGCACTAGGTAATCTTACAAAAATGCCAGTTTTAAGGGCATCGCAGGCTTACTATTTGCTTGCCAGTCACTATGCTACTAAAGCTAATTCCTATCAGCCATTTGGCAATACAGCGCAACGTTTAAGCAATGTAACTGCTATGCAAATTATTAGTGAAGCATTGGCTAAACATCAGCAAGATGATGAGGGTGTTGCTAATTTGAAAAACCTGCAAGAGCAAATTTTACAGAAATCGATTACTACACAAACTGAAGCAGTAAATATTCCGAACAAGCCTTTTAGAGTATTGGTAAGTTTTAAAAATATTGATACGCTTTTTGTACGAGTGGTTAAGTTAACTAATAAATCTGGTGTAACAGATAAGTGGCAAAACAGTGATTTTAAAAACTTAGTAACTTTACCAGTATTTCAATCATTTGCGCAGCCACTACCTCCAACTAAAGATTATCAGCAACATAGTGTAGAAATTAAAATTGATGCATTGCCATTGGGTGACTATGTATTGCTCACAAGCATTGGTGCAGGTTTTATAGACACGATACATAAAATGAGTAAGCAATTATTGTATGTATCTAACATTAGTTATATTAAAAATGGGAATGATTATTTTGTAGTCCATAGGGAAACTGGTACGCCTTTGAGCAATGTAAAAGTGGCCATTTCAAAAGAAAATTGGAACAGAAAAATTAATAAAACTGAAACCCAATTCATAGTTACAAAAACAACTAACAAAAACGGGCAATTCAATTTTATTTCTGAGGATGATTATGGTAATTACCAATTTGATTTTATAGCGAAAAATGATCATTTAAAACTAGAATCTAGCGAATACGTTTATAAGTCGAGAAGCAATGATGGCGACGCTGATGATTATGACAAAGACGAGATTGCTGATTATGAAGAAGATAAAGCCAAAGTGTATTTTTTTACCGATAGAAGTATTTATCGCCCTGGGCAAACTGTTTACTTTAAGGGCGTCGCTATTACCAAAGATTTTAAAACTAAAGCAAATAAAATATTCGCTTGCAAAGATTCTGTGTTTGTGTATTTAGAAGATGCTAACAATAAAAAAATCGATTCAATATATTTTAAAACGAATGCCTATGGTTCTTTTTCAGGTAAGTTTATCATACCTCAAAATGTACTAACTGGCAATTTTTCTGTTAACGCTTATGGTTACATTGGTAGTAATCAAACTTTTTCTGTAGAAGAATATAAGCGACCTAAGTTTTATGTAGAATTTGAATCAGTAAGAGGTACGTATCGGTTAAATGATTCCATCACTATAACTGGAGTTGCAAAAGCTTTTGCAGGCAATGTAGTTAATGGCGCTAAAGTATGTTTTAATGTGCAACGTAATGCTAGGTCTGTATACGACTGGTTGTGGCGCAATGGTAGCAAACCTTACAGTCGTAATCAACAAATTTCGAATGGTGAAATTGTTACTGATGCTGAAGGTAAATTTAAGGTGACTTTTAAAGCTTCGCCAGATGAAACAATTGCAGTAGCAACCGAGCCATTATTTGATTTTATAATTAATGCAGATGTGACAGATATTACTGGAGAAACCAGAACTGCCAATAAGCAAGTATCGGTTGGGTATAAAAGTTTAGTGCTTACTATTACTGGGCCAAAATTGGCAGAAGCTGATAGCTTAAAGCAAATTACAGTAGCTACTAAAAACTTAAATGGCGAAAAAGAAGCTGCTGAGGTTGCAATAAAAATTTATGCTGTACAAACGCCACAAAGGCTAATTCGTAAGCGTTTATGGCAACGTGCAGATATGTTTGTAATGAACAAAACTGCTTACCTGCAATACTTTCCTAATGATGATTATGAGGACGAGTTAAATGAAAATACTTGGGCTGCAAATAATTTGGTGTTTCAAGGCAAAATCAATACAGCAACGAATACCAAATTTCAAATTCCAAATGGTACTATAACCGCTGGTTTTTATAAAATTGAAGCCACCACAACTGATAAAGATGGTGGTACTGTAAAAGATATAAAATATGTACAACTTTTTAATAGAAATGCCACGCCTTACCCTCAATACAACTTTAATTATACGCTTAATAATTATATACAACCAAATGAAACCGCCGCATTTTTAAGTGGTAGCATGGCTACAAAAATCTTTGTAATCAATAAAATAACTAGACAAAAATTAGCTGGTAAAGAGAGAGCTTCTTACAGTTTCAACAGTTATCAAAATGGCTTACACAATATCAATTACAAAGCAGATGAAACAGATAGAGGCAATGTTGCCATTAGCGAAGCATTTGTAATTAACAACCGTGTGTACACTAATCAGTACAACATTATTGTGCCATTTAACAATAAGGCTTTAGATATTAGTTACACAAGCTTTAGAAATAAAACCGAGCCAGGTAGTAAAGAAACTTGGACGGTAAATATTGCAGGTAATAAAGGTGAAAAAGTAGCGGCTGAATTACTAACCAGTATGTACGATGCCAGCTTAGACCAGTTTAAAAGGCATGAATGGGTACAGCCAAATATTTGGATTAGCAATAATGCCAATAATCAATTTATTGGTAGTAATGGATTTACAACAAAGCGTTCAAATGAAAATCATATATCTAACACGGCAATAAATTTTATATTCACCGTCTATGATGATTTGTTAAAACCCCAATTTGTAAGAGAATATATAATAATGAGAAAAACTCGGGATTTTGATATTTTCCCTTTTGTTGGTAGCAATATGGGTAAATTTTCTAGAGGTTCACTATCAAGTGATGCTTTAGATGAAGTTGTCACTATAGGTTATAGTGCTTCTAGTAAAAAAGAATTAACAGGCGCTGTTACGGTTATATCATCAAAAGAGCTAAATCATCAAGATTTGGAAACTGACACCAATGTTTTAAAACAGATAATACCACCCATCCAACCTCGCAAAAACTTCAACGAAACCGCTTTCTTCTTCCCTAATTTATATGCTGATACAAGTGGTAATTATAGCTTTAGTTTTACAATGCCAGAAGCATTAACACAATGGAAATGGCAAAGCTTAGCACATACTAAAGAGTTGGCTTTTGGCAATAATTCTGCCACCATTACTACACAAAAAACTTTAATGGTGCAAGCTAATGCACCTCGCTTTGTTCGTGAAGGTGATAATCTTGAATTTGTAGCCAAACTATCTAACCTTAGCGATAAAGAATTAACTGGTCAGGTGCGGTTAGAACTAGTAGATGCAACTACCAATGTATCGGTTGATGGTTGGTTTCAAAACATGTTTCCAACGCAGTATTTTACGGTTGCTGCAGGGCAAAGTAGTGCAGTTAAATTTCCTATTCAAATTCCTTATACGTTTAACAAACTACTCACTTGGCGGGTGATTGCAAATGCTGGCAATTTTAGTGATGGCGAAGAAAATACTTTGCCAGTTTTAAGCAATAGAATGCTAGTAACAGAAAGCCTACCAATGCTGATAAAAGGCGATACCACACAACATTTTGTATTGGATAAATTGATAAATAATCAAAGTGAAACATTGACCAATCAATCGTTGACAGTTGAGTACACCGCTAACCCAATTTGGACGGCTGTTCAGGCTTTGCCTTACTTAATAGATTATCCATACGAATGTGCTGAACAAACCTTCAATAGATATTTTGCTAATGCTTTAGCTGCCAATATTGTAGCCAAGCATCCACGCATTAAATCGGTGTTTGAGCAATGGCAAAAAGATACAACAACCTTTAAGTCTAATCTTGCAAAAAATGAAGAATTAAAGCAAGTACTCTTGCAAGAAACACCTTGGGTTTTACAAGCAGAAAATGAGGCGCAGCAACAAAAAAATATGGCCCTATTATTTGATGTTGTAAAAATGAGTACCAATACAAATGTTACTATAGATAAGCTGCAACAATTACAATTACCAAGTGGTGGTTTTGCTTGGTTTAAAGGTGGCAGAGAAGATAGGTATATTACTAATTACATTCTGACGGGCATTGGTAAACTACAAAAAATGGAAGCGTTACAACAAGATGTTGTAAGCAAGTTGGAATCTATTAGTGGTACGGCTTTGACATATTTGGATAATGAATTGAGAAACGATTATGAAGTATTAAAGCGTAATAAAGTTGATTTACAAAAACAACAAATCTCAACCACGCAAATTCAGTATTTGTACATGCGTAGTTTTTATAAAAATGCGATAGTTGTAAAAGAGGCTTATAACTATTATTACAATCAAGCGAAGCAATTTTGGAATGTTCAAAATACGTACAACACAGCTATGATTGGTTTGATGTTGTATCGTAATAATGAGCAAGCCTTTGTAAGTAAAAATATTGTACCAGCTATTGTACAAAATACCGTTGATGATACTGCAAAAGCAAGTGTCTATTGGAAAGATAGAAGTATTGGTTTTTGGTACGCATCACCTATTGAACACCAAAGTATGATGCTGCAAATGCTGCAAGAAGTGCAACCTCAAAGTCAAGATTTATCTAAAATAATTACGGCAGCAAAAACTTGGTTATTACTTCATAAACAGACCAATCATTGGCAAACAACCGTAGCCACAGCAGAAGCTTGTTATGCTTTATTAGATGATAATGATTCATTAAACACTAGCCAACAAATACGCATACAATTAGGTAATTTAAAAGTAAATACTAGTCAATCTCAAGCGGGGACTGGCTATTTTAAAACCACAATAGAAGGCAGTAAAGTTACCCCGCAAATGGGTAATATAACTGTCACTATTACTTCTCAAAGCGCTTCTAATGCTTTGCATTCTTTAGATAGTTCAAAGATTACAAATTCAGTAGATAACATGTTAAATAATCGAATGCCAAATCTTGCAATAGTAAATACCAGTAAATCTTCTACATCCAATCTTCCCCCTTTGGGGAAATTAAAGCGGGCCACTGGGTCTATTTCTTATGGTAGCTTGTATTGGCAATACTTTGAAGACTTTGATAAGATTACCATATCAGCATCTCCACTATCTATTACCAAACAATTATTTGTAGAAAAAAATAGTGCCGCTGGCAAAGTGTTAACGCCGGTAAAAGATAATGCTGAGTTAAAAGTGGGTGACAAAGTTGTGATCCAGTTGGTGTTAAAAACCGATAGAGATATGGATTATGTGCATTTGAAAGATACACGTGCAGCTACTATGGAACCTGTAAATGTATTAAGCGAGTATAAATACCAAGATGGCTTAGGCTATTATGAAGCCACTAAAGATGCAAGTACCAATTTCTTTTTTAATAGTATTAAAAAAGGTACTTATGTATTTGAATATCCAGTATTCATCTCGCATGTTGGTGTGTTTAGTATTGGAATTGCCAACTTGCAATGTATGTATGCACCCGAATTTACAAGTCATAGTAGTGGTATGAAGATTAGTGTATCATCTGAACAATGATTTGAAAGCTTACGATGAGTTGCGAGATTGAAAACTTAAAACTTCTTGGTCTTCTTTGTATCCTTTGTTTCTTTGTGTGATATATGAACTACGATATTATTATAGTTGGCCAAGGTGTTTCTGGTACTTTTTTAAGTTGGCAATTAATGCAGGCAGGTAAAAAGGTATTGGTTATTGATGAATCAAAGCCATTTACCGCATCAAAAGTGGCAAGTGGGGTCATTAATCCAGTGACAGGCAGGCGTATTGTGCGTACTTGGATGATTGAAGAATTATTGCCTTTTGCATTGGATGCCTATACTTCTATTGGGAATCAATTAGGGGTATCTCTAATTGCACAAAAAAACATTCTCGACTTTCATCCCACACCGCAAATGATGCTCGCTTTTAAGGAGCGATTACCTGTAGGAAGCGACTATTTACGAGTGCCTGAAAACGAGTTTGCGTATCAGCAGTTGTTTAATGTAACTTTTGGTATCGGTGAAATTAACCCTTGTTACTTGGTAGATGTTAATACGTTAATTACAACTTGGCGTAAATATTTGCAGCAGCAAAATGCCCTACTTGAAGAACAATTTGATATTGTACAACTTCAAACTCCAAACCCCAAACTTTTAAACTATAAAGGCATTTCTGCCAATACCATCATTTTTGCCGATGGTGCCGCTGGTGCAAATAATCAATATTTTTCTCTTTTGCCTTACGCAAAAAATAAAGGGCAAGCCATTATTGCAGAAATTCCAAATTTACCACGCACCAATATTTTTAAGCAAGGCATAACTATTGTACCCTGGCAAGATAATTTATGGTGGATTGGTTCTACATACGAGTGGGATTTTAACGACTTAAATCCTTCAACTGACTTTAGAGCCAAAGTAGAAGCGCAACTAAATCATTGGCTAAAATTACCGTATAAAATTGTCGACCATATTGCTTCGGAAAGACCAGCCAACCTTGAACGTAGACCATTTGTAGGGATGCATCCTATACATAAAAACGTAGGCATTTTTAATGGTATGGGTACAAAAGGTTGCTCATTAGCACCTTATTTTGCCAAGCAATTTACCAATAATCTAGTTTATCAAACACCCATCAATCCATTGGTAGATATAACACGATTTACAAAAATATTAAGTAGATAGAATTGCACAATCAGCAACAAAGAAGGCAAAAGCAACAAAGATTTTTTATTGCAAATGATACGCGTGTATTACTTATTTTTATTGCCAACACTAATTGAAACTGCATGCGTGAAACTACTGCTACCGAAGAAGTTTATAATATACCTAAGCGCTTTCGTGAAATGGAGAACTTACACATTGTTTTTTGGTTATTTAAAGATGTGGCTTGGTGCATGGTTTGGAAGCCTTTAGGTATTTTAATGATTATACCAACCTTACTTATTTCTATCGTAATTGCGTGGCGTACCAGAGATATTGTGGCAGAGCTATGTCATAATCTTGCTATTACAATTTGGATTTCAGCAAATTCTTATTGGATGTTGAGTGAGTTTGCAGGTATTGATACAAAACCACTCTTTAATTCTTACACATACAAACATTTAGCCATTATTCCTTTTACAATTGGCATTATTATACTTGGTTATTACTATATGTATTATGCGCCAAACCAAAAACGCAAGCGATTCGTTGCATAAACGTTATATTATTACATGACGCATTTAAGGCATTATTATATTGCTTTATATTGTGTAAATATTTTTAATTATGAAGTATTGTTTTGGTTTACTACTAGTTATTACGACCCATCTATTTGCGCAGCAAAGGGTAATTGCCGAATGTACTGTTACTTACGCTATTTCTGTAGATAGTGCGTTTAAAGATAATGCATTGGCTAGCAATCTAAAATCAGCTACTAAAACGGTATTTATTAAAGGCAATAATTGCAGAACAGATTTGGTAAGTACAGCATTTACACAATCCATTTTTTTCGATAAGACAAAAGGTACCGCCACTATATTAAGAGAGCTTGGCAGTAATAAATTTATTACTAAATTAGATAGTGCGCAATGGTTATTACAAAAGCATGAATTTGATAGTATGACAATAATTATTACTAAAGATACAAAAAAAATTGTTGGTTACGATTGTAAAAAAGCTTTGCTACAATTAAAAAACGGTAAAGTGTACGAGTTGTATTTTACACCAAGTCTACTGCCTTCTGTAAGAGAATTTGAATATGAGTTTAAGGATATTCCTGGTTTTGTGTTGGCCTATCAAGTTCAATCAGCCGATGGTAAAAAGATTAATTATACTGCAACGAAATTTAATATTAATCCAGTACAAGCTTCAAAATTTGATATTCCTTCTAGTGGGTATAGGCTATTAAATAATTAATTAGCAGGGGCAGTTGGCGTTTTAAACTTAGGCACTTTCACCTTAAATTTATACGGCATAATATAAGTGGTATTACCACTGTTGTAATAAAGTATAGAGTTAATTTCCAAACCCGTGGCAGTTGTTTTTTGGCTTAGCACATCTGTACCTTTATACTGTAAATTTAATTTAACTGAAGAAAGTGATAAACTGTGATGAGATAATAAGCTTAAGTTTTTAAGGGAATACTTATTGCTTTTATTTTTATCATCAATAATACCAGAGAAACTAATAGACGCCAAAACTACCTGAACACTCATTATAAGTATACAAGCAGTTATCATTTTTTTTATGTGGCTAAATTGTTTCACTTATGCAAAAGTAGTTGTATTTCTTAAATAATACCCAAAATTTTTCGATGAACACGTTAATTAACGAGATAAACACGATAATTGTTTTACAGATACTTATATTATTTTTATTGCTGCCTATTATTGGTAAAAAAACTGCATTGATTTTTTTGTCTCGGCAATCCCTACTTTTGCCAACTTAAATAAATACAAAATGGCATCAACATCAGACATAAGCCGTGGCATGATTCTAAAATTAGATGGCAGCTTATATAGTGTAGTAGAATTTGGCGAAAATAAAACAGCCCGTGCGGCAGCAAAAATTTGGGCTAAATTAAAAGGCGTGGACAATAAACGCAGCATAGAAAAAACATGGAATAGTGGTGAAACTGTTTACCCAATTAGAGTTGAGAAAAAAACATTTCAATATTTATATAGAGATGAAACTGGCTTTAACTTGATGAACAACGAAACTTTTGAACAAATTGTTTTGGCCGAAGAAATGATTGATTCACCACAGTTTTTAAAAGATGGTGCAGAAGTTTCTGTGTTTATTAATACTGAAACTGAATTACCGATTGGGGCTGAATTGCCAGAAAAAATTGTTGTAAAAATTACTTATTGCGAGCCAGGGTTACGTGGTGACACGGCAACTCGTGCTACTAAGCCTGCAACTATTGATACGGGTGCAACTGTAAACGTGCCTTTGTTTGTAGAGGAAGGAGAACTAATTCGCATTAACACCAAAACTGGTGATTATGTTGAAAGAGTAAAAGGATAATTAATATTCGATATATCGTATTTTGATGGAGCAATATTAATTGCTCCATCTTTATTTATAGAAATTGCAAACTGCCTAAAAAAGTCTATTTTTCATTGAAAATCATCAAAATAGTAGCAATTTTGTAAAAAAAATGGGCACTTTTATCAAAATATGGCTACTTTGCCGCCTCTTATAAATTAAGCTAGAATCTTAAATCGATCACTAAAAACGATTACTTCCTTAACAAAAAATTCTTCTTATGGACTTAAAGCAAATTCACGATCTAATAAAGATCATTAACAAGAGTAATATTGGAGAGATTAGTATAGAAGATAAAGATGGTAAAGTAACCATCAAGCAAAAAGAAGAGCAAGTAGTAACCGTTGCGGCAGCACCGCAACAAGTGTATAACGTTACGCCACCGGCAGCTCCTGTTTCGGTAGCACCAGCTGTGGCACCACCAGTAGTTGAAACGGCGGCACCAAAAGCTGATAATCTCATTACAATAAAAAGTCCAATGATTGGTACTTTTTATCGTAGACCATCACCAGATAAGCCAAATTTTGCCGAAATAGGGACAGAGATTGTTGCCGGTAAAACCATTTGTATTATTGAAGCCATGAAATTATTTAACGAGATAGAAGCTGAAATAAATGGTACTGTTGTTAAAATTTTAGTAGAAGATAATAGCCCGGTTGAATACGATCAACCATTGTTCTTGGTAGAACCGAATTAAATTTTAATACAAAGTAATTTGATGTTAGCTAGTAGTAAAACTATTTGTTCTGTCATGTTGCTTTGTTTTTTTATTTTCTAACATCGTTAATGTTTCTTGTGTATTAGCACATTAGCACATTAGCACATTCGCACATTGATACTATGTTCAAAAAAATATTAATTGCCAATCGTGGCGAAATAGCGCTACGTGTTATTAGAACATGTAGAGAAATGGGTATTAAAACCGTTGCAGTTTATAGTACGGCAGATAAAGATAGTTTACACGTACGCTTTGCAGATGAAGCCGTTTGTATAGGTAAGCCAGCCAGTAGCGATTCTTACTTAAACATTCCACATATTATGGCGGCGGCAGAAATTACAAATGCCGATGCGATTCACCCAGGTTATGGTTTTTTGGCAGAGAATAGTAAATTTTCTCAAATCTGTGCAGACCATGGTATTAAATTCATTGGTCCTACACCAGAAATGATTAACGCCATGGGCGATAAAATCACGGCTAAAGAAACCATGATTAAAGCAGGTGTACCTGTTGTACCTGGTAGCGGTGGTTTATTAGAAAGTGTAGAGCAAGCCAAAGATTTGGCTAAAAATGTAGTAGGCTATCCAATTATTTTAAAAGCAACCGCAGGTGGTGGTGGTAAAGGGATGCGTGTGGTATGGAAAGAAGAAGAGATTGAAAAAGCATTTACAGCTGCTAAAATAGAAGCTGCAGCATCGTTTAAAAACGACGGTATTTATATGGAAAAGTTTGTAGAAGAACCTCGACATATAGAAATACAAGTAGCTGGTGACCAATATGGTACTGTTTGTCATTTAAGTGAGCGTGATTGTTCTATTCAACGCCGCCATCAGAAGTTAGTAGAGGAAAGTCCATCACCTTTTATGACGCCAGAATTGCGTAAAGCTATGGGTGATGCTGCCATTAAAGCTGCAAGTGCAATTAACTACGAAAGCGTTGGTACAATTGAGTTTTTGGTAGATAAGCACCGTAATTTCTATTTCATGGAAATGAATACACGTATTCAGGTAGAACATTGCGTTACCGAGGAAGTAGTCAACTTCGACTTGATAAAAGAGCAGATTAAAATTGCTATGGGAGAAAAAATTTCAGGTGCTAATTATGAGCCGAAATTACACGCAATTGAGTGTCGTATTAATGCAGAAGATCCTTACAATGATTTCAGGCCATGCCCCGGAAAGATTACTGTATTGCATCAGCCGGGCGGG
>JAYWCY010000015.1:0-7498 GCA_043780175.1 Chitinophagales bacterium | reverse complement strand
TATCGCAATATTTGTGTAAGAGCCAGCAGTTAGGCTCCCAATTGCATAGGTACCAGTACTAGAAGATGTTATAAATATTGGTGGAGCAGCAATTCCATTTTTACTATAGCTAAGCATATAGGTCGTGTTTGCAGCTAGTCCTTTTAAAACAATAGCACCATCATTACCTTGACAAACAGTTGGATTTTTAGTAGACGCCGTATCAATGGTTGTACTACCTGTTATGGTAACTACTATATTGGTTCTATTACCTTCGCAGGCTGGATTTGTATTGCTTATCTGGCTTACATAATAGTTGGTACTACCAACAGTGGTGGTACTTGGCGTTGGGGCAGTATTGCTAGCAGTACCGCCAGATGCCACAGTGTACCAATTTAAACTATTACCAGTTGTAGCTACCGCTGCTAAAGGTGTTGAAATAGCATTTTGGCAATAATTAACTGGGCTGGTAGCTGTAGGCGCCGTTGGTGTAGGATTTACAGTAATAGTGATTGAATTAGGATTACCAGCGCAACCATTTAATGTTGGGGTAATGGTGATCGTTGCAACCTGTTGGGTGGATGGCTTGTTAGTTGTAAAACTATTAATATTACCAGTACCAGATATTGCTAATCCAATAGCAGCATTATTATTTGTCCAATTGAAAGTTGCTCCTACAGGATTACTAACAAAATTTATTGGGGTGGTTGCAGCACCACCACAAACTGTTTGACTGGCAGGTGCAGTAAATGTTGGTATTGCGTTGAAAGTAATTTGTTGAGTGACAGTAGCAGCTACACCGCAGTTGGTTCCATAAGTTAGACTTACAGTATAAGGGCCTAAGTTATTAAAAGTTATTTGTGGATATGGTGAGTTTGAGCTCGTACCGTTTCCGTAAGAAAACGCCCCCCCAGAAACCGTCCATTGATAAGTATGTGTGTTGCCATATTGGCTATCGAAAGTTGGTTTATGATTCGCATCAGTTGCAAAATCTATTGTTTTACCAAATCCACAATATGCCTTGTTTGTCGGTAATGTGGCAATTGGTATACCACCAACGGTAACACTTTGCTCTGTACAAACCTGTCCACAAGCATTTGACACACAAAGTTGTATAAAATATTTACCTGGTTTTTTTATCGTTATTGCAGGCTCTTTATCAGTATAATTAACAATCGTATAATCACTAGAAGGTACTGTTAATTTTTTTAGAGAATCTAAAACAGACCAATTATAGTTTGGCGGACCGCAAAATAAATTAGTAACAGTTGTGTTTGCCATCGTTGGTGAAGCAGGCGCACAACCAACAAAACTTGTAAAACCATTCATTGTAAATATAGGTACAGGCTTAGGCTCAATACATATATACCTCACTGTATCAGAAAGGCTACAGCTTGAATTGTCAAGTACCAATTGGATTTTGTAATTACCTGGCTTATTAAAAGTATAAACCAAATTTGGTGGCACCATTTCTGGACCTGAGGATTGGTATACCAACGAGTCGTTAACATACCAAAAATAAAGTGCCGAATAATTGCAAGAATTGGCAGTCGCACCTTTAGCAGAGCCTGGATCACTATTATTTTTAAATGTAACGGCATTACTAACACAAGCATTTACAACATTTTGAAATCTTGCAAATGGTTTAGAGTATACAAATGCCTGTGTAGACACTCCACCTACGTCACCATCACATATTGGTGGTGATGGATTATTGATAAAGTATGGATAAATTAATTTAGGCGTAACATAGTAGCTACCACCTTTATCACAAGAACTAGCAGTATAAAAATGAGATATAATACCATTTCTATTTACTAAATCACATTGTCTGTAATAAGTTGTGGATCCATCATTCCAATCTACTTTATAGCGCATGCCAGGGAAGTTTTCACCAATACCACCACTAGATGCATTTGTAACAGGAATTTGGAAATAAACAGAATCCGGCAAACATGGTTTTTGCTGCCCATTATTTGATAAAACAATATTATTTGGCGTATTAATTAAAAAATAACTCTTGGTACTTACTATACCAAATGAATCTGCTCTTACCGTTAATGTATAATAGGTCTGTTTTAATACAATACTCAAATTACTTCCACTTAAAGTAGGGCTTGTAATAATACCCGTACCGCCTTCTTTTAATTGAAAGGTTACTGCTGCAGCTGTGGACGATTGATTTTGTAAAACAAGTGTAGAACTTGGACCCACTTGTTGTGTACTACACCAACCAAAATATAATTGATCTGAAAGTATCCTTGTACTAATTGTGGGATTTACTCTTGCAATAAAGTTTGGTAATGCTAATCCTATTTGAAAAGTAGCAGTTGTAGCCGAAACCACAGGACTTGTTGATTGAACCTTTAAGGTATAGCTCCCAGGCAGGGTAGCTGTAGGTATAATACCATTTACATATGTTGCAAAAAAGCCTTTGAAATTACCGATGGGTGTTGCGTTAACAACATTTCCTAAAACATCACATAGGTATAAGTTAAATACGTTTGCAGTATCAAAGCAAGAAGTTGATGAAAGTGAAATGGGTACAGTTATTGAAGCGCCCTGCCCATATGGTTTTGATACATCAAATTCACTAGTATTAATAGTAATCGTTTGCCCCTTGCCCAGCAGGACAACATTCAACAATAGTAGTACAAAAAAAAATTTTTTCATGAATGTATTAGCAGGGATTATTGTTAATTTTATATAATTGTAAATAGACAGCTTTTTATTTATAATAGCAACCATTTTGTTTAATTTAATGCATTGTTAAACAATCGCCATTATCACGATTTCTACACCAGCTAATCACCCATTTTTTTTTAATATCACTAATCAACACTTGAGCCTATACTTAGTTTGCACTTTAATATTTATTATTGGCATATTTGTACCAAATGGTATTTCACAATGCACTGTTATTAGTTTTCTGTTATTAAATAGTTCCCAATTTGCAGTTGTTTCACCATTAAACTTACCCAGTAATGCGATATGAGTCAAGTTTGAGAACATACCTTTGAAACAATGCTTTATTTGATACATTTTTTCACATATGACAGTAGGTTATTTTACAAATTACCTGCTTATTGTAAATTAAGGATTAAAATTGTTTTGTTGTAGAGAATCTTGTATTTGCTAGTTTATTTGAACGGATTACTACAAAAACAGCACTTTTTGATTGAAAATATTTTATATTCGATACTGATAAGATGTCATTAAACGCTCATTTTTTATACATTTATTCTATGGTAACATTAGCACTATACAATCTAAAAGGCGGTGTTGGCAAAACAACTGCCTCTATTAATCTGGCATATTTATCTGCCAAGGAGGGCTACAAAACATTAATTTGGGATTTAGATCCACAAGGAAGTTCGTCTTTTTTTTTAGGTGTAGAAGCAACTGTAAAAAATGAAGCAAAAAAACTGTTGAATAATGAATTGGCATTACTAGATGCAGTACAGCCAACTGCATATGAAAACTTGAGCATTATTCCTGCCGATTTATCTGCAAGGCAAGCTGATATTTTATTACATGAGTTTAAGCAATCAAAGAAGAAATTAGCTTCATTAATTGCGCCGTTAAAAAAAGAATTTGACATTGTCATTTTAGATTGTCCACCGGGCATTTCTTTGCTACACGATAATATTTTTAATGCAGCAGATTGGGTGCTAATGCCAAATATCCCTACTACTTTATCAATTCGTTCATACACAACTGTTACCAATTATTTTGATGAACATGGCTTTGATAAAGAGAAATTACACTGCTTTTTTAGTATGGTCGATCATCGCAAAAATTTACACCACGAAGTGATGAATCAATTTTATAAAGACAAGGTTTTCTTTAAAAATTACATACCATATTTAAGTGACATAGAAAAGATGGGTATAAATGAGGCGCCGCTTGAAACCTTTGCTGCTAATAGCTTTGCAGCACAATGTTTTAAAGATTTATGGAAAGAAATTAAACACCAAAGCTTTGAGTGATACACATGCTATTAATACTGATTTTTACAGATTAACGCTGACATATGTCTATGTATTTTTGTTGAAAAAGGTAGGTGTCATTAGCTTAAAATTTATACAATCACATCATTTTGTATAATTCAGGCAATTGTTTTAAAATTCGTGTACCTGTTTAAAATTAGGACCATAAAATGCAAAAAATAATCTCTTCTTGGCATAGCCCCTCATTAAATAAAAATATGCCTATTGCAACCTATGGTCATTATGGTTTTGCATTGCTATTAATACCTACTGCTGCTGCAGATTATTTAGAGTATGAACGCTTTCAACTAATAGATGCACTGGCGCCAATGATTAATGCCGGCAAACTAAAAGTGTTTAGCATAGATAGCATTAACAAAGAAAGCTGGATGAATACCCAAATGTTGCCTGAGCATAAAGCTATTAGGCAAAATCAGTTTAACCAATACGTGTACAATGAAGTAATTCCTTACATTAGGACACACACCAGCCTAAACACGATGATTTATACCTGTGGTGCGTCGTTTGGTGCGTTACATGCGATGAACTTATTCTTAAAAAGACCCGATATTATTAATGGCGTTATCAGCATGAGTGGTGTGTACGATTTAACTGAGTATACCAAAGGTTTTTGGGACGAGCAAGTGTACTATAACAGTCCATATCATTATATATCAAAACTAACTGATAACTGGTATTTAAATAAAATAAAAGCTAGCAATCATATCCATATTTATACAGGTTCTGGTAATCATGAAGACCCTACTTCTAACAAAAAATTTTCACAAGTTTTATGGGATAAAGGCATTTGGCACGATATTGCCATTTGGGGTAATGATATACATCACGACTGGCCTACATGGCGTAAAATGTTACCGATGATTATTGACCAAAAATTTTAAAATATGGCTACTATCAATTGGCTCGAAACGAATAACACCCTCTACAAAAAATTTGAGTTTACTAATTTTTCAGAAGCTTTTGCTTTTATGACAAGGGTAGCTATTGAAGCAGAAAAGCTCAATCATCATCCTTTATGGACCAATGTATATAACAAGGTAGAAATTTGGCTAAGCACACACGATGCAAATAATACCGTTACAGAAATAGATTATAAATTAGCGTTAGCTATTGATGGCTTATTGTAGTTATTTAATTAAAATTGGTTATTTAAACTCAACTTCTTTTACGTAATATTTCATCAACTGCGGCTTCTAGATGGGGATATTTAAACACATAACCATAACTCAAAAGTTTGGTTGGCAAAACCCACCTACTTTTTAAAATCAGCTCTGTTTCTGTACCAATAATAGTAGCTCCAATTTTCAGCATCCACTCAAAAACTGGCAAACCAATTTTAGTATTTGTTTTTTGTCTAAGCACTTTCATGAAAGTATTATTAGTAATAGGATTAGGGCTGCTTACATTAATCACCCTATCGATATTTGTATGTTTGTACAAGAAATCAACAATTGCACAAACATCATCAATGTGTATCCAACTATACATTTGCCTACCATTGCCTTGCCTGCCGCCTAAACCAAATTTCAATAGATTAAGATACGGTATCATCACACCTCCATTACCTAAAGTAATAGCAGTTCTTAAAGCTATTTTTCTAGTTTGCGGTGTCGTTTGCTCAAAAAAGGTTTTCTCCCAAAGCTTACAAACCTGCACACTAAAATCATTTTCTATTTCACCCACAAACTCATCTTGTGGTTTATCGTTAGCATTACGATAGATGGTTGCAGAAGCTGCATTTAACCACAGCGTTGGTGGATGTTTACATAAGCTAATTGCTTCTCCAATTGCTTTAGTTGAATATACTCTGCTATCAAAAATTATTTGTTTATTAGCCTTTGTATACCGACAATTTACAGACTTACCAGCAAGATTAATTATCAAATCACTACCATCAATATCATTGCGCCAATCTCCTACACTTTTGCCATCCCATTCAACCAGCTTTATGTTTTCTTGTACATTATTTACTATTTCGAACTGATTATAGGCATTGTTTGTATCAACTAGATTTCTGGTTAATATTACTACCTGATTATTATTACTAAAATATGATGCCAAGGCTTGACCAATAAAACCAGTGCCACCAGCTATTACAATTTTATTATTTTTCATGAGAGTTATTTAAACTGATGTAAGGGTCTTTTACTACAATCAATTATTGACAATAAATATACCCTTCTACGTAAAGCATCTTTTATTATGAAACTCAATAAAGATAATAGATACAAGCCTTTTGCTATGCCAGAAAATGATACAAATTTACTAACGAATATTAATGGCATTATTAGCAAAATACTTAACAAAACAAGCATCGCTATTTGCCCCCAATAATGATAAGCCATTGCCGAATTAATAAGTTTTGGAATTACTAATATTACTAGCCACAATACTGTAATACCAAAATACACTTGCTGTAAAGTAATATTTATAACAGACTGTACATTGAAAAAGTGGTATATGGGACTGATGAAAGTAGCACAGATGCAAGTTATTAAAAGTAAAAAACTAAGGCGATATTTTAAATTAAAATCTGGGGTACAATCGTAGGTACTGTTCGTTTTTGGAACAGCCACAATTACTTTTCTATTATATGAAATCAGCTTGTACAATCTCAATAAAAACCATTTTACAGGTGTAATATTTGCTAGCTTTTTTACTAATGGATATTTTATATTTATCACTTCTAGCATCGCATCTAAACCATACCAGCTTTGGTTAGTTACAGTATCTAATAATGGTATCTCATTGCGGCTTTTATGTATATCTAATCTACACATTATGTTGGTGGTGGCTTCACTAAAAGGTTGTCTGCCATTGGCTTCTAGTAAACCTATTTTTACAAAAGCAGTTGTGTAAGCCTTGCAGAGTGGACAATTATCATCGTACACCATTACTTTATTGTTATTTTTCATACTATTACATATTTAGTATTAACTAAAATTATTTTAATTATGATATTTTCAGAAAAAATTGAAATATTTTAGTTAAATAAAAGCTGATTTTAGTCAGCTTACTTTTATCTGTTTTATTACGATAACTATGACTTGAACAATTTTATAAAACTACCCCAAAACCAATTTTCCTCTGCTTTAATAATAGTATCAAGTGTTTTATCGGCTTGGCCTGCAAATTTTTCAATGTTTTTTACCATTGTGGTAAATGCGATAATATCAGCATCACTTTGATTGCCCTCTACGACACTTATTTGTCCCAACACTTTAACCATTGGGTCCAGTTCCCGCTTTTTGCGTTGATACATAATATGTGTCGCCACTTTCCAAATATCCTTTTCAGCAGCAAAATATTCTTTTCTATCACCAGCCACAATACTTTTTTCTATCAATTTCCAATCAATCAGTTCTCTAATATTCATGTTTGCATTGCCCCTACTAATACTTAATTCTGCCATAATATCATCCGTACTTAGTGGCTTAGAAGCCACTAGTAACAAGGCATGTACTTGCGCCATCGTTCTATTAATACCCCACTGGCCAGCCAAAACGCCC
>JAYWCY010000014.1:0-2765 GCA_043780175.1 Chitinophagales bacterium | reverse complement strand
GGTCTCACAATAAAATGCTGTATTGTAACTAAACCCTGCTATCGGTAGTGGATTTACAGTAGTCGTTTTTGTGGCCGTATCGCTGGTACAGCCTTTGTCCGTTACCGTATACAAACTCACATTGTAATTTCCAGCTGCCAAATACCTATGTGATGGATTTGGTAACGTGTCTGTCACACCATCGCCATAATACCAATGCCAAGAACTAATTGCACTGCCTTTCCCATCAGTAGCGTCCTTAAAATAGGTTGAATCTCTAAAACATGGCTCATTGACTATTGTAAAATTGGCCTTCGCCTGCGGATAGATAGTAGTAATAGACTTTGTGGTATCTTTTACACAACCAAAAACAGAAGTTGCAGTTAGCTTTATATTAAATGGTCCAACCGCACTAAAATTATGCGTAGGATTTTTAACACTATCAATACCGCCATCACCAAAATCCCAGAAATATTTAAAAGTAGTAGACGTATCACTAATAGTTGTTGTATTACTAAAGGTTGCTGCACCTTTAGGCAAACAAACCACACTAGGTATCATGAAGTTTGGTGTTGGCAAAGGATGCACCGCAATTGATTTAGAAATTGTGTCGCTTTTACATCCTTTATTTGTTTCAACCATTAATTGAACCATATAATTACCAGATGCTACATATATATTGTTAAATATATTTCCATTGGTAGTATCTATTGTTCTTCCATCCCCCATTAACCAATGCCATCTTGTTATACTACCTACATTAGCTTTTGAAGTATCGGTAAATGCAATAGTATTTGCTGCGCAATAAGCATTTGCGAAATATGAAAAGCCAGCTATTGGTAACGGATTTACAGTTGTAGTTTTAGTAAGGGTATCGCTGAGGCATCCTTTATCTGTTATTATAAAAAGTTTGATAGTATCAAGGCCACTGGCAAGATAACGGTGCTTAGTATTTTGCAAGGTATCTGAAGTGCCATCACCAAAATTCCAATTCCATTTTACAATATTGCTGCCCTTGCCATCACTTGTATCGGTAAATATTGTTGTATCTCTAAAACAAACTTCATTATTGACATTAAAGTTGGCTTTTGGTTGATTGTAAATATTTACTAATGTTTGAGTAGAGTCTTTTTTACAACCAAAAACAGACATAGCTGTCAGTTTAATAGGATATGGCCCAACGGCACTAAAAACATGAATTGGATTTTTAACACTATCAATCCCACCATCACCAAAGTTCCAATTAAATTTAAAAGTGGTAGAAGTATCGCTAATTGTGGTAGTATTCGTAAATTGACCTTTGCCATTTGGCAAACAAACCGCTGAAGGCAATACAAAGTTTGTGATTGGCAAAGGGTGTACATTCACTGTTTTCGTAAATGCATTTGATTTACAACCTGTATTATTCTCAACAATTAGACTAACGTTATATAAGCCACTGGTGTTATACGTTTGCGTACGTGTAATATTGCTAGTAAGCGTGTCTTTTATACCATTGCCATAATCCCAATACCATTTTACAATAGTACCTGCTGCAATTGATGATGAGTCAGAAAAACTAATGGTACTGCCAGTACAAGTGGTATCGCTAATACCAAATTTAGCAATAGGAGCCGCAGATATATCAAATGGAATAGTGGTATCGCCTATGCAACCAAAATCAGTAATTGGCCGATAGCGGATATTATAAGTTTTGGGTAATAAAAAACGATGTGAAGGGCTCTTTAAACTGTCTTGTGTACCATCACCCCAATACCACAAACCATTTACAACTTTACTTGTACCCAAACCCGTAGAAGCATCTGTAAATGGTATAGAATCTGATATACACCTAGTAGTACTTACGTTAAAATTAGCATTAGGTACACCACTTATTACAACCGGAATATCATACTCAGCATTACTGCTACTGCAGCCGTCTGGGGTGGGATTGGTCGCATATAATTTAATCGTATCAGTACCAGCTCTTGCATAAGTAAATATTTTACTACCAGCACCATTTGCTGGACTATAATAATATAAAATCTTGCCGCCAACAGTGGGCATGCTATCAAAAACTGGCGTGACAGGGCCAATGGTAGAATTAGGTGACAGATTGGTATTTGCAGCACCCCCAAAATCCCAAGTAATAGATGTTGGTTGATAAGACAATGGCACCGAAAATTGAAATGGCGTACCCACACAAGTTGCTGCAAAGCTTAGACGCGCATACGGATTTTGAAATACTGGTGTATATAAATCTTTAATATTGGTACCAGCATTATAGCCATAGCTTTCTGCCTGTCCAAAACCATAAGCAATGGCATTAAAACCAGTATCAGAGTATAGTGTATGGGAACCAGAATTGACTTGAAAAATAGCATACGAATAGTTAGGGTCTTGCGGATGCGCAATAAAACTACTTGTCCTAGAAACACCATCTAATGTGAAGCTTTTAGTACCTCCAGTTCTAACAATTACATTAATATAACTCTGCAATATCAAATATTTGGTGGCAGAGTAAAGTGTTATATTATTAATCGTTTGCTCTACAGGGCTTAAATAAATCATTTCTGGATCGCCACCATAAAAAGTACTTGAATTGCCATCTTGACCCTGTGTGGTACAAAACTGCGCAACATTAATCGGTTTATCAGCTTCTATTAAGTTCCAAACACCATTAATCGTATTTGGAATCGAAATGCCATTTCCCGGTGTGTTTAATGGGGTTGAATTTTTTAGTTCATAAAAAAAACCTCTTTGTAGATAAGAAGTAGGCACTACAATACCATTCACTTTCACGACAG
>JAYWCY010000013.1:0-4183 GCA_043780175.1 Chitinophagales bacterium | reverse complement strand
CCCATTTTTATGCCCGTTGGCACAGTTGGCAGTGTAAAAGCAGTTAACCAACAGCAGCTCAAAAATGATGTAAAAGCACAAATTATTCTTGGCAATACGTATCATTTGTACTTACGCCCTGGCATAGAAGTTTTAGAAGGTGCTGGCGGCTTACATAAATTTAATAGTTGGGATAAACCCATTTTAACCGATAGTGGGGGCTATCAAGTATTCTCATTAGCTGCCAATAGAAAAATTACCGAGGAAGGTGTCTTATTTCAAAGTCATATAGATGGTAGCAAGCATTTGTTTACACCAGAGAACGTAATGGATATTGAACGCAGCATTGGTGCCGATATTATTATGGCTTTTGACGAATGCCCACCTTACCCAAGCGATTATACGTATGCCAGAAAGAGTATGGAATTAACGCATCGTTGGTTGGATAGATGTTGTAATCGCATTAAGGAAACACCAGATAAATACGGTTATACACAAAACTTATTTCCGATTATACAAGGCAGTACATACAAAGATTTACGTACAGCTTCAAGCGAATATATTGCCAGCAAAAATGCAGCAGGTAATGCCATTGGAGGTTTAAGTGTAGGCGAAAGTGAAGAAATGATGTACGAATTTTCAGCATTATGCTGCGATATTTTACCAGCCGATAAACCACGTTATTTAATGGGTGTTGGTACGCCTTGGAATATTCTTGAAAACATTGCTTTGGGTATAGATATGTTTGATTGTGTAATGCCTACACGCAATGGTAGAAATGGCATGTTATTTACCTCAAAAGGTATTATTAATATTAGAAACAAAAAATGGGCAACCGATTTTAGCCCTATTGATACAGACTTTACCTGCGAAACAAGCAATTATTATTCTAAAGCTTATTTGCGTCACTTGTTTGTTGCTGGCGAAATATTGGCTTTGCAATTAGCAAGTATACACAACCTAGCTTTTTACTTATGGTTAGTGGGCGAAGCAAGACAACACATTATTAACAACACATTTAATAGTTGGAAGAATCAGATGGTAGCAATCTTAAAAACCAGGTTATAAAATAATGCTGGAACCCTTGTACAACCGACTTCTTTGTGGATAAGCAAAGAAGCCTATTTTATTTATTCACCAAGTTGACAAATAACACTATTACTTAAGCAGAGCAGCTACTTTTACGATACTTACTAATCCGTTACCTTTTAAGAACCGTAATTCGTACATCCTTTTATAAGGATGTTTTTTTTGCTCGTCACTTAAAAATGTCACGAATTTGCTTTTCGCAACCAACTTTTGTACTTCGACTGTGGACTATGCTTGTTTCACTTTTCACATTTCACTTTCACCACACCTATTATCTTTGCCACTACGCATTACACAATGAAGAAACTAGACTGGTACATACTTAAAAACTTTTTAACCACCTTCTTCTTTGCCATCTTCTTATTTACGGTTATTGCCGTAGTGGTAGATGTTAGTGAAAAGACAGACGACTTTGTAAAATCAAATCTAGGTTTTATACGCATCATAACACTTTACTATTATGGTTTTGTACCACATATTATCGCCTTATTATTTCCATTATTTGTATTTATCGCGGTTATATTTTTTACCTCCAAAATGGCTGGCAGAAGCGAGATTATTGCCATACTAGCAAGCGGTACTAGCTTTGCTAGGTTTTTGCGCCCATATTGGATGGGTGGTATTTTATTAGCTACCCTTTTATTCTTTTCAGATAGATATATTATTCCAAAAGCCAATCAAATTCGTGGCAATTTTGAGGCGAAATATATTGATGCCAATAACTCTTACAATGCCTTAGTTGGCGGCAATAGCAATAATTTATACATCCGTATCGATAGTTTTTCATTTGCTGGCATCAACAATTACGATACGCTAAATAAGCGAGGTGGTCCCTTTTTTATGCACCGTATTATTAATAATAAATTGACCATAAACACCCGTGCCGATAACCTGCATTGGGATACTGCTACCAAAAAATGGATTATTGAAAACTTAATTGAGCGCAAACTAAATGCACTTGGCGAAACTGTAGTGATGGCCCCAAAAAGGGTACTTAATTTTAACTTTAAACCACTGGATTTAAGCCGAGATAAATACACCAAAGACAAGCTGACATCACCTGATCTAACCAATTTTATAAAGCTAGAAGAACTGCGTGGTTCTGAGAACCTAAACGAACTTAAAATAGAGCTGTATCGTAGAGATGCCACTTGCATTACCGTATTATTACTCACACTTATTGGTGCAATTGTGGCGGGTCGTAAAGTGCGTGGTGGCAGTGGTGGCCATTTAGCCTTAGGTTTTATTATTGCCGCTTTATTTATTGTAGTTAGTCAATTTTCTACTGTATTCTCTACCAAGGGCAATTTACCACCTATTATTGCCGCTTGGATACCTAATATCATTTTCATGTTTGTGGCTATTTACATGTACCAAAAAGCCCCAAAATAGTAGATCTGTATAATTGGATGCCTTTATCTGTAAAAATTATGTAACCAGCAATTGTAGTATTATTTGGCTTTCGTTGCGTCCTTTAGATTTGCCTTATGTTTTATTATAGAAAACATTACTATTATTAGAGATTTCTTTTTTTGGTACTTTTTTTCTTTAACAATTCACATTTTTGTGTTGATAACCTAACCCATCAGCAGCGGCTCATTATCATGCGTCAGGGTTCAAGACCCATTGTGCGATACAATCCACTGCTGATTTTTTCCCTTTGTGACCAGATAACAATTAGGGTTTACTACCCATTATTAAGGACTGGGTCGATGGGACAAAATGGGATAGGCATCATTTAAAAAACAAAGTTATGAACAGTACTTCAAAATTTTTCATTGGTATTGATGTATCGAAGCCTTATTTCGATGCTTCTATGATGGCAGTCATCAACCATGCCAAACAAGGGATGGTATCAGCACGTTTCGATAACACGCCAGAAGGCATTAAAGGCTTTGATAAATGGCTCAGTAAAAACAAAGTAATATTAGCAGATACATTGCTGGTGATAGAGAATACGGGTATTTACCACCGCCTTTTGTGGTCGTACTGTACCAATAAGCAATTGCCCCTACACATTGGTAATGCAGCCCATATTAAATGGTCTTTTGGGATTGCTCGTAGCAAAAATGATAAGATAGATAGCCTACGGTTATGCAACTATGCCTTTAAGGAGGCCGATACGCTAAAAGCCACAGCACCATTAGATCCTGTATTGTTACAGTTAAAAGACCTGATGACGGCCAGAGGTAAATTACTATCCCAAATGAACAGTACAAAAGCCTACCTAAAAGAACTGAAAAATGTGAGCGATAAAGCTGTTATAGAGATACTGGAAAAGGCGCACAAGCAGGCCATTGATGGCATGGCGGCATCTTTTAAACTATTGGAAAAGGCGATAAAGAAACTGGTACAAGATAGTGCAGCTATCCAAGCAAATTATGACCTGCTGATAACTGTACCAGGCATTGGGCATCTTACAGCCGTGTACATCATTTGTTGCACCAATAACTTTGCTGGAAAGATAAATGGTAAGCAATTGGCATGCTATGCAGGTGTGGTACCTTTTGAGCATAGTAGCGGCATCAGCATTAAAGGCCGCAACAAAGTACACCCAATGGCTAATAAAGAATTGAAGAAAATGTTGCATCTGTGTGCATTAACTGCTATACAGCACAGCATAGAGTTCAAACAATATTACGAACGCAAAAAAGCAGAAGGCAAAAATAGCATGTGTGTACTAAATGCTATCAGAAACAAAATTGTACTTAGAGCTGTGGCTGTTGTGAATAACCAAAAAAAATATGTACCCAGTTATCAAAAAGCAGCATAAAATTACTTTTGGAATAATCATAACAATCGCACACTGCATCACCTAGATACTCTATTAAGCTTTTACCAAAGCGTAGTAGAAATCCCCAATTTTACACCTCTACAATAAGAATTATA
The DNA here is from genome assembly GCA_043780175.1 of Chitinophagales bacterium. Lineage (GTDB taxonomy): Bacteria > Bacteroidota > Bacteroidia > Chitinophagales > Chitinophagaceae > Parasediminibacterium. The sequence continues at coordinate 226 of JAYWCY010000013.1, read as the reverse complement.
CACCAACAAAAAAGCTACTTCATGAAATTTGAAGTAGCTTTTTTTATTGATGTGCTAGTTTACAATTTTTGCAAACCAGCGTTGGTATTTTATTTAAGAACCACAGCTTACACAACCATCTTCCATTGTGCATGTTGGGCCTGTAATTTCGGTTGGTACAACATCAGTAACCATTTGTGTTTCTGTGCTACCAACACTTATTGTTGCTATTATTGGTTCTACTTCT
>JAYWCY010000012.1:0-2001 GCA_043780175.1 Chitinophagales bacterium | reverse complement strand
ATAGAATTTAACATCACTTGTATCACGAATGGTTAATTGTTTAGTTGTACCAAAAGAACTAGCTACAGCTATAATAGAACCATTCCCTTTTGCTAATTTAATACCAGCAAAATTTGCGTAGCTACTACTACGTAGTGAAACACTTTCACTACTACAATTTTTAATACTATAATTTAAAGCCGTAGACACTTTTGTTGGATCACCATAGGTACCAGTCGTATCGTTTTTATTAAACTCAAAATTATCAAGTTGTATCAATGTACTTTGATAAGGATCTTGCAATGTTGTACCTAATTGTGCAACTGTAACTACTTTTGGTACAACCATATTACCAACGCTACCTTTAAAAATATACGTATCAAACAATGCAGCAGGTATGGCACCTAAGGCAGGTACAGCAGGTATAGAATTATCTAACGCACCAATTTGACAAACACCACCATAATCACTAATATACAACCCCTTTAATTTAATATATATTTTACGACCAATTGGGTAAGATGTATATAAATTAGCCGCATCCAAACGTACCAACAAACCACCAGTACTATCTTGAATCGCAATTTGTTTGTAATAGTTACCGCTTTTATCATCGCATACCACAATACCAGCAATCACTTGATCGCCCTTAATAGCATCCATTGCAGAAGGTACCGTATGTGTGGCTTTTATAGCTTTAATGGTAGTAGTTACAGGAATATTTGCATCAACAAATACAGGTGGTTCATCAAATATTTTATTACAAGATATGATAATAATAGTAGTAAATGACACTGCTACAGTTAAATTTAAGCAAATGAATAGTTTATTTTTCATAATATGTATATTATAATTTACATGAGATTTTTAGAATCTAAGTGTAGCACTTGCAAAAAAAGTAGCGCCTTGCGCATAGTAGTATTTAGCAGGAAATTTATTTACATTATGTGCTACATAATCAAAGCGCGATTGCTCGTAACCGCCACTTATAATATCTTTATTATTAGTAAGGTTACTAACGCCTAAGTTAAATATTAGAAATATTGGTTTTTTAAAGCCCCAATTTCTTGATAATTTATAAGAGTACGTGCCAAAAAAGTCAACGGTATATTGGGCTGTAAATTTCTGTTGTGCTAAAATTTGGTTCCACGCATCGCTTTTGTAAGGCACATCTCTCACGGCTGCATAAGTTCTGCGCACTGGGCTAATATCTAACCATAATTGGTCAAAATAACTACCTGTTAAACTAACTGTCCAAAACTTAGGAGACCTATAAGTAAAGCCTAATGTATAGGCTTCTTGTGGTGTACCACCCACCCTATAATTTTGTGAATACACAGTATCTTTACTTAAAATACTATTCACATTATCTAAGGTAGTTGTCGCATTTTGGCGACTGTTGTAATAATACCTACCAACAGATGCGGCACCATTCATTGATAAATTAGGAAGAATTTTTGCATCAAAGCCAAACTCACCACCAAAGTGTATTTTGTTAATATTACTTAAAGCAATATTGCTTAAATTTTGATACAAATCATTGTAAAAAGTAAGCACATTTAAGCCATTTTCAAATTCGGTATAATAACCATTAATCCGTAATTTTATTTTAGGTGCATTTAATACATAACCACCTTCAACGGTTTTTACTGTTTCGCTGGTTACATTATCTTGTATGGATTGTCTTGTACGTGGCGAGTTGTAAGCATTATCAAAAAACGGTGCTTTTGTAGCAAAAGATCCATTTACAAATAAATAATTTCTCCCATTTATTTTATACGTTACACCAGCTTTAAAGGCATAGTTCGTAAAATGATTGATATCCGATTTACCATAAGAATTGGTAGGAAATAACCCGTTTTTTACATTACCAACACGCCAAAATTGAGTATTAGATAATTGGCCAGCTACAAAAAAATCTATTTTATTAAATTTAAAAACACCTTGCGCAAAGGCGGTCACTTTATTAATTTTGATGTCATAATCGTAGCTGTATTTGTCGCCTAATCTGACAATTCTATT
>JAYWCY010000011.1:0-9060 GCA_043780175.1 Chitinophagales bacterium | reverse complement strand
TTCTTTTAGCCCATGCAATAATTCAGTAGCACTATAGAAATATAATGATTTATTAAACAACTTGTGTGCTCTAATTTCGCCTGGGGGTAAATGCTTATAGTATTTAAGGGTTAGCCAACTAACATTTACTGATTTATATGGATTTATAAATAAACGTTGTAAGTTTAATTTAATCCCTTTTTGAATGTTTTTAAAAAACCTTTTATTTGACATTATTTAGAGCAAAATTTAGAAGAAATAAGTTTTGTAGCGTCATCATTTTATTATGTAGGTATTCTGCAAACATAATTTTATTGAGCATAATACTACTAAAATATTCAAAATTATCTAATTAAAACCAAAGCGCCCTTCCTGTAAACATCACCACAAATGGTTTTTGCAGCTATTTCGTACACATATGTGCCTGCAGGTTGTGGTATGCCACTTATTTTACCATCCCAACAATTATTAATATTATCTGCAGTAAATACTTTCTCACCATAGCGATTATAAATAGCTATTCGAAAATCTGTAACATAGCCCCATGATTTAACGCCAAAACAATCATTTTTACCATCATTATTTGGCGTAAATGCAGATGGCACTAAATAGCCTTCATCTATTATTCCTTTTATAACTTTAACTTCTATAGAATCTTCTTTAATACAGCCTTCGTTAGAGTAAGCTTTTACATGATAAAATGTTGTTTGATAAGGCGTTGCAATGGGGCTTGCGGTTGTACCATTTACTAGGGTTTCAGTAGGAAACCAGCGATATTTAACAGCACCAGAAGCAGACAATTTCACATTACCAATCATACAATTTGCATCACCAGATTTAGATAGTACAATACTGGGTAATTGGTTCACTTTAATACTGGCACTTAATATATCTGTTACCACACAAACTGAATCTGTTACAGCAACTGTATACATAGTGCTTGCAAGAGGCGTTGTGGTAACCTTTGATGCGTTTGATCCATTAAAATTATTAGCCACTAGCCATTGATATACATCTGCACCTGATGCACTAATTGTTACAGAATCGCCCAAACAAATGATTGCAGTTTTAGGAGCTATTGAAAAAACAGGTAATTGCTTTACTTTTACAAGTACAGAATCTTCTCGACTACATCCATTAATATCTGTTGCTGTAATATAATAATTAGTAGTAACTGCTGGCGATGCGACAGGGCTAGCAACACTAGGATTGTTCAATCCTAACGAGGGTAACCAATGATAATTAACCGCCGTAAGTGCATTTGCAACAATTGTTTTGCCTGAGCCTACACAAATAAGTGCATCAGCAGACTTTGTAATAACTGGCAGGGGTAAAACACTAATATTTACTGAATTCTTACTTATGCAGCCATTTATACTAGTAGCTGTAACAATATACTTAGTTGATGAATTTGCTAAAAATGCAGGACTTGCAACATTAGCGTTAGTTAAATATCTAACTGGTTGCCATTCAAAAGATGTTGCATTACTTATTGTACGTAATATAAAATTACTGTTTTTACAAACTACCGTATCTGCAATAGTGCTTAAAGTAGGTAATGGGAGTACAAAAACAGTTATTGAATCTTTAGCAGTACAGCTATTACTGGCTGTAGCTGTAATATAATATTTTGTGGTATCTGAAGGATTTACCCTAGGGTTTAACACTGTTGTACTTGATAAACTTGCATTACTAGCCCAATAAAAATTATTGGTATTACTTGAGGCTAATAGAAATGCCGTATCACCTTTACAAATTATGGTATCTTTTGATATATTTAAACTTGGTTTAGGTAAAACTGTGACTAAAACCGTATCAGTAGAGAAACAGCCTAATGTATTATACCCTTTTACTATAAAATTAGTGGTTACAGTTGGTGTGGCAATGGGATTTGCGAGCGTTGTATCTGATACTGATGACGATTGATTCCAGCTATAAAAATTTGTACCACTAGCTTTTAATGGAACCGATTTACTCTCACAAATCGTTGTATCGCCAGTAGCAAGAACGGCTGGCGCATCTACTACTGTAATGGTTACCGAATCAGTTTTTAATAATAATTCGGCGAAAGCAATATCGTCTAAAGCAAAGTCATTGCCCAAAACAATAGTATTTTTATTTACAATAGATAGCGTTGCAGTTGTATTATTACCAGAATTCCAAGTGGTATAAAACTGCTGCCAATTACCAGTGGGTAATACTGCTGAAAATAGGTTACCAATTGTGTTACCATTAATAGAAAACTGCAATTGGGCAGGGTTTGTAGGATAAATAGCTTGTAACCAGGCAGAAAAAGCATAGTTAGTATTTGGTAAAACTGTAACATTTTGCTGCCAAATAGTTACATCAGCAATAGAAGCACCGTTTACTAAAAGCATATTACCATTGCCAGTCGTATGATCTTTACAAGCAACTGTTCCGGGATTCCAAGCATTAGGGTTTGTGCCTACAAAATATTGTCCTTCGGTAAGATTCGGATTCGCGTAGTTATAACTTGAAGTAAACCCAACATTACCCTGAGAAAAATCACTATTAACTACCAAATTATTAGTGACACGTTTAGAATTTACATAATAAGTTGTTGTAACCAATGGCGTAGCAATTGGATTAGCAATTGTTGTACTAGAAAGCCCTTTAGATGGCGACCAGCAATAACTTAAAGCAGGTAAAGCAGTTAGCAGTACGCTACTATTTTTACAGATAGTTGTATCTCGGTTTGTAATTACACTGTCTTTAATAATCCGAACTTGTATTTGTTTGGTGATACTATCAGCACAACCGCCTGTTTTTAACTTGATTGAATAATTATTGTATGAATTATATGTAATTGTTGGGCTATTTAAGCTACTAAAACTACCATTTCCAAAATCCCAACGGTAAGGCGTACTACTAGTAGATTCGTTTTTAAACTGTATAGAAAGTGGGCTACAAATATCTTGCACAAAGCTAAAATCTAGCGATGGTTTTGGTAAAACAACTATTTGCTTGCAAAATGTACTTTGTGCAGCCAACCCATCATCAATAGTCAAATTAATATTATAAGTGCCTGCTGTATTGTAAGTTACTGGTGGTGGATTTTGCACGCTTGAGGTAATTGCATTAGCACCAATACTTCCACTAAATTTCAATCTTGTTATTGTATTACTTGCAACATTGGTTATAAATCCATATACATCAGAACCATCTCTAAATAATTTTGAAATGCTGTGTGGGAAATTCAGACTTCCAATATTACCTAGATTTATAGCAGTTGGTACACCAGTGATGTTATTATTGAATTTCAACGTAACTACATTGTTATAATTAGGATGCCCATTTACCACAAAGCCATATGTTTCGCCACAAAATTTTATAATTGTTAAGTCACGGGGATGTTGTAGCATATTACTAGGATTACCCAAGTTAATACCAGTTGGTGTGTTTAATAAAGATGTACCAAAATCCAGCCTTGTTAATGAAAATGTACCTCCAGTTCTGGTATTGTCGCCAGCATTAGTAATAAAAACGTACCATTTGTTATTATCTTTTATAGCATAAATACCCGTAGGGTAACTTAAGTTTCCAATATTACCAAAGTTTATGGCTGTAGGTACATTATCAAAACTATTAGTAAAATCAAAACGAGTAATGGTATTATTTTCAGCATTTACAGTGAAGCCATACCAAAGACCATTTTCATTGAATATATGTAAAGAAATTGGCTGATACAAGTTTCCAATATTCCCCCAATTAGTAGCATTGGGAGTTGTATTTAGCAAGTTGGTACCGAATTCAATTTTTAAAACCCTAGGCGAGCTTCCAGATGGTGTAAAACCCGCCACTACAATTACATACCATTTACCTTCATTTTGCACAATTTGAATACCTTCTGAACCATTACCAGTAGGTAAAACCCCACCAAAATTACCAAGATTGGTTGCGGTTGGTGTATTTAATAAACTGTTACCAAAATCCAAGCGAATAAGTGCCCCTGGATTATAATTAATTAAAAACCCGTAATAGTTGTTATTGTACTTCACGTAATCAATAAAAACTGGGGATGATAATAAACCACCAGGATTACCAATATTGAGTGCGCTTGGTATAGTATTTATATCTGCAACATTAAAATTCCAAAAGTTACTTGTTGCACCAATAGATGTGTTGGTAAAAGTGACGGGTGTATTTACACAAACAGTATCTGGTGCTGTAAAACTGGCTGTTTGCGAGAAAATTTTGGAGCAACCAATAAGTTGACACAAAACCAATGGAGGTATTACAAATACTTGCTTGCCTTTGGATAATGAAAATATCATTAATTACTATTTGATTGCCTCGCAATATATACAAAAAACAATTAGATTGAAATTTATGATAACTTACTTAAAAATAATTTCAATCCCTCTCTTTTCTCTTTCGTTAACTGATAGCTAATATTTTCAGTATAATATTTTTTCAAGTTATACTTATCATAAAGGTTTTCAGCAATTACGTCATCTATATTTTTTATACCATAAGCATTAGCTCGACTAAAAGCATCTATAAAATCTTCATTTAAAGGTTTATTAGCTACCCAAGCTGCAAATACAAAAGGTAAGCCAGTAAAAGTTTTCCATGCCGCAGCGAGATCGTAGCAATATGTAGAAACTAAACGTTGTTCAAATGCTCTATCCCCTATTACAACGGCTGCTGTGGTTCCTTTTATCTCATCTCTAAAGTTGGCTGTGGCTTCTTTAAATATCACCTCTTTTTGCCAATATTCTTTCAATAATACTTTAGCCAGATTAACAGAGGTACGGCTTTGATAATCTAATATTACTGTTTCAATTTGTGCTATCGATACTTCGCTGAATAAACAAACAGATGCCACTTCGCCTTCTGCACCAATACAAAAATCAGTTACAATATATGCTTCTTTTAACAAGGGAATTATCGCTACTGGTACTAACCCAATATCTATCTCATCATCCAATAGCATTTGTGCAATTTTTGCAGGATATTCTTCAATTAACTCTATTTTATCCATCAAACCACTACGTTTTACACCGTACAATAATGGCTTTGTGTTTAAATAACTTACCGCACCAACTTTTATCTTCTTCAAATGGTATAATTTTACGCCGCAAAGAAAAACTAATTGAACCACAAAGGCACAAAGATTTACACGAGGTTTATGAAGACATATTGAACCTTGTGGATTTTTACTCAGTTACTATGCAGTTCAATACATGCTTCGGTAAAAGTTGAAAAAGTTATAATGCTCCAGTGTGCGACGCCTATGCAGCCACATAAAAGTTATATAGCTGATAAAATAAAAATTATAACCCATCATTCATAACTTATAATTACTTAATGGAACTAACAAATCTTACCGCTATTTCGCCAATTGATGGCCGCTACCGCAAGCAAGTACAACACTTAGACAATTATTTTTCGGAATTTGCTTTAATAAAATACCGTGTGTTTGTTGAAGTGGAATATTTCTTTTTTTTAGCGGATAAAAAGCTGTTCAAATTGTCGGCAAAGGCTAAAGAGAAATTACAAGCTGTGGCAGACAATTTTAGCCTTGAAGATGCACAAAAAATAAAAGATATCGAAGCCATTACCAACCATGATGTAAAAGCGGTAGAATACTTTTTAAAAGAACAATTAGATGCGATAGGCATTGCAGAATTGAAAGAATGGATTCATTTTGGATTGACTTCTCAAGACATCAATAACACGGCGATTCCTTTAAGTTGGAAGCATTGTATGGAACAAGATTATTTGCCAGCAATTGCTAATATTCACAACAGCTTACACGACCTAGCTACGCAATGGAAAACAATTGCCATGTTAGCTAAAACCCACGGCCAGTCTGCATCACCAACTATTTTAGGTAAAGAAATTATGGTGTTTGTAGAAAGGATTTCTAATCAAATTACGCTATTTTCTCACATACCTTTTGCAGCCAAATTTGGCGGTGCAACAGGTAATTTTAATGCCCATCATATTGCTTTCCCGAATAAAGATTGGGTAGCTTTGGGCAATGATTTTGTAGACAATTACTTAGGTCTCGAGCGGATGCAGTTTACCACACAAATTGAGCATTACGATAATTTGGCAGCACATTGCGATGCTATTAAACGCATTAATACCATTTTAATTGATCTCTGCCGCGATATTTGGACTTATATCAGCATGGATTATTTTAAACAAAAAACAAAAGCTGGTGAGGTTGGTTCATCGGCCATGCCACATAAAGTAAACCCGATAGATTTTGAAAATGCCGAAGGGAATTTAGGTGTTGCCAATGCTTTGTTGGAACATTTTTCTGCAAAATTACCTATCAGCCGTTTACAGCGCGACTTGACTGATAGTACTGTATTACGTAACCTCGGGATGCCAGTTGCTCATACTATTTTAGCTATCAAAAGCTTAGAAAAAGGGCTTGGTAAATTGGTATTAAACGAAGTAAAAATTGCCGAAGATTTAGACAATAATTGGGCAGTTGTAGCAGAAGCCATTCAAACGGTATTACGTAGAGAAAACTACCCTAATCCCTATGAAGCTTTGAAAGATTTAACACGTGGCAACCATAAAATAGATAAAAAAGCGATTCATGATTTTATTGGCAAACTAAAAGTAAGCGCTGAATTGAAGAAAACTTTAAAAGCCATTACACCAAGCAATTATGTAGGTGTGAGTGCTGAGTATTAAGATAATATAACAACTGTAAATTGCTGTTCAAGTGAAAGAGATTGGTTGTAAATAACTTGCAACCAATCTTTTCCATATTTAGAATAATAGGTAGAAAAATTCTCAACTCTTTCTTGCAAACTATTATTTGGAAACAGTTCTGATTTCAACTTTTCTATTTGTCGTTGTTCGGCTTCAAAATGTCTTTTTTCGGCGCGAAGCATTTTTTTCTCTAGTTCAAACAACGGCTTCAAAGCCTTTATTTGTAAGGCTTCTGTATGATTTGCTAAAGTAACGTTGATAGCGCCTGCTATTAATTGTAATTCTTGATACAATGCTTTTGTGGCTTCAATTTGTTTAGAAATATCTAATTGCTTGATTGAATTTTTAAGTACCAAAGTATTAATTAAATCAAACGGCTTTTTAAAGAAATCTTCTACTGTAAAGCCTAATTTCTTAATGCGTTTGATTTGTTCTTCCGTTACAAATAGTAAAGAGTTACGCAATATCAACATTGGATAAGGCACATTTACTGCTTCAAATACGCGCTTTAATTCTAGCCAGTAAGCCAACTCGCCGCCACCGCCTATAAAGGCAATATTTGGCAAAATTGTTTCTTGAAAAACGCCGCGCAAAATAACATTAGCACTAAAGCGTTCAGGATGATTATTTAGCTCTTTTAGAATTTCATTTTCACTAAATTCTAGGCTTAAACTTGGAACCCTAAACTTTAAACTATCAACCTCAATTCGTTCTCTCTTATCCTCAAATAAATAAAATAAATTCAACTCTCTACCACCTGCTTGTACTTTATAATGTTGGCATAACGCTGCAATAGTTTCAGCAACTGCTTTATGCGAAAATTGTTCGGTAATTTCTTTGGTAACTACGCTATTAAAACTTGCTTTCAGTACAGCATTATCTGGCACAACAACCAACAAACCATAATCAGCAAACAACGTATTTACCAACTCTAAAGTAGCTTGTTGAATGGTTTTGCCCAACGTGTAACATTGGCTAAAAATAGCTATCAAATCATTACCAAAAGGATGAATACCAAGTTGCCCTTGAATACTTGTGATGATTTGCAAGAGTGCTTTATCTACCACCATTCTGCCAACCGCACCAGTTTGTTTAGTGTTCCAAACTAGCTTTTCACCACCAAGATTGATATAGCCCAATTCATCTAAATCTGCATCTTCGCTACCCATATAATATACAGGTACAAAATTGTATTCTGGTAGTTCCTTTTTTAGTTCATCTGCTAGTTTTATAGCATGAATAATCTTGTAGATAAAGTATAAAGGCCCCGTAAAAATATTGGGCTGATGTGCTGTAGTAACCGTGAACGTATCATTACTTAGCAATGCCTCTAAATTAGCAATTTGCTTATTTGATAATGCAATATCTTGATATTGATTGGTTAATCCATCAACCAATAATTGTCTATTGGTAGCAAAAGCTTGTCTTGCAGCAATAGCAGCTTTCATGCCTTCAATACTTACAGAATGTTGATAGAAGTTTTGTAATTGTTCGCCACCTGAAACATAATCAGCCACTAGCTTTGAGAAATATCCTGTCTGTTGGTATGAAAGATGCAAATGATTATTTTCCATGTACGACTATAAATGTAAAATATAAGATTTGATACGTATGATGTAGATTAGTTTTACAAATATCTATAAACAAACAATCACAGCAGAAACGTATATCCTAAATCGAAAATTAAAGTATTTTAACCCAAGCAAAAGATTATATATCTAAGCATGTAGGCAAGATTAATAAAAAATCAAGTGCTTTGTTATAATCGAGTTGAGGATATTCAATTCCTAATTTTCTTAAACTGGTATAATACAGAGCATGTTGCAAATAATAGTTTTTTTCGCTTTGTAAAAACCAAGCTTGATAACCTAATTTCTCAGCAATAAACCACTTTTCTATTAGTCTTGCTGTTCTGCCATTACCATCGTTCCATGGATGTATTTTTACAAACACTAAATGTAAGTAAGCCGCATAGTAAAACACTTCTTCTATGCACATTTCTTGATGTAATAAAAAAGCGATATCACAATACCATTTTTCCATTTCTGTTTGCAGTTCAAGCGGTGACACTGCAACATATTCTATCCTACCATCATCGGTAGTTACATACATATTTTGATTACGAAATTTGCCTTGCTTATTTATTTCTAAAATATTGCTACTTAGTAAAATATGTGCTTCTTGTACGTTATTGGGTGTTAGTTTATTGGCTTGAGCAAATGTATAGGCGTTATATAAATCATCAATTTTACGAGTATAGTCGGGTTGAAATTGAATACCCATTGCTTTGTGCTTGACATAGCTGTCTAACTCTATATTTTCGCCCTCAATTTTACTACTAAAAACAGAAGCTACAGATGTATAGAAACTAAACGATTGCGT
>JAYWCY010000010.1:0-4137 GCA_043780175.1 Chitinophagales bacterium | reverse complement strand
GTTAGATAATGTATCGGCAGTAATAGTTACTGGTAAATAATTACCATTTGTACCTACTGGAAAAGTGTGCTGTGTTGAGAAGCCTTCAATTCCTAATACTGCTTTAGCACCTGTAACAACATCAACCTTTATATCTACAAAACCTGTAGCACTAGCAGTAATTGTGTTACCAGCTTTTACAATAATTGTATCACTAGTATTTACAGTTAAATTACCTGTACCTAAAGCCAAGGTACCAGTTACATTTAATAAATGTTTGTTTAAAGTAGTGGCACCTGTAAGTGTTACATTACCTGTATTAACCGGTGAGGTTGCCGCAGCAGGAAATGGTGTTATAGTTGCTGCATTAAAGATATAGTTGGCACCAGCATTAAGTGTGGCGCTAGCCATAGCAGTTAAAGAGCCATCTAAACCACTTGTACTTGCAGTAGCTGTGGTAGAACCAGTAACTGTAAATGTTAATGATAATGGTATCGTACTCGAACTATCTACAGACGCTGTAGCGGGTTTTGAAAGGAAATAGGCACTACTACCGTTGTAGTTTAGTACAGTAGTACCTGTAGGAAATAGTGTAGGGTGCGACGCACTTGTAACAGTAGCCCCAACTGGTATATTAGTTATAGCACGAGCTATAATAGTATTTGAACCAGCCGTAGCTGAACAACCACCAGTAACACTATTACTTCCAGCTGCCTTATTGTAAGTAGCATTGTAGCTACCAGTAGTTGCAAAAGTACCCGTACTGCCGCCATTAATATTAAAACTGCCAAGGTCTAGCTTACCAACTGGTACAGTGCTACCAGTAGACATAATATTACCATTTAATGTTAAAGTAGTACCCTCTGCTACGCTTAAATTAGTAAAAATTGGCATGGTTGTACCTGCACCCATTTGTATGTTATTGTTACCAGCAAATACAACTTTACCAAAGTTTAATTGAGCGGGTGAGTTATTGATAATTGGACCGTACATATACAATGGCGGTGCAACTGTATTATTAATATAATTGGTAGATGCAGATGCATAAGTGGTATTTATTGTAAGAGTATCTATATGCGCTGCTAATAAAAACAACCCTACTGTGGAAGATTTACTTGGAATTGTTCCACTATTCCAAATTAAATTACCAAAAGTTGCTGCACTACTTGGTGCATAGTTAGTAGGATGGCAAGAGTAAAAATATGGCGGATAGCCATTACTATACGCATAATAATAATTACTACTAGGCTGAAAAGATACTGCAGGGCTATAAATCAGTGGTGTTGCAGCTAAATAGCCTGCACCAAATGGGGTGTTAGCAATAACTGCATTATGTCTAAAGTTAGCACCTGCTTCAAAAGTTATAGCAGGATTAGTTGTGTTAAAAGTAAATGTTGCTCCGCTTGCAGAGCCTGTACCTAGTGCAGTACCTAATAAATAAACCTTACTACCACTAATACTTACGTTTAGGTTACTGCCAGCTTTAAATACCACAGAATTAGGATCAATTCCAACTAATCTTGCACCATTACCACGGCTTACAAAATTAAATCCGCCATATATAGTAGCTTTTGATCCTGATTGAATAGAAATAATCAACCCATTTAGCTGACCAGAACCAGAATTGGTATTTCCTAAATTTAAACTAGATGTTGCATCAATAGTTAATCCAGCAGCCCCTTTTATATACAGCGCAGTAGCTTTATAATAAACACCAGCTGTTAAGGCTGTTACAGCTTCATTAGCTATCGCCATATCATTATCACTATTTACAGATAGCACCTCACATAAAGTAGCATAGTTATTGCCAGTCATAATATAATCACCCGCCCTATAAAATGTACTAAAATTAGCACCTGAACCAATTACTGGCAAAGTAGCGCCGCCAAAAGATGCACCCAATGTAAACGTACCGGTGGTACCACCGCTTCCCGCATCCGCATTTACTGTAAAAGCAATGGGCGTACCAGCTACTGCTGTAGTTGTAGCCGCTTGCGATAACGTAACTGCTTGTCCAGCAAATGTTAATGTAATAAGTGAGCCTGTAGCGGTTGCAGGTGAAGAAATAGTTATTGTTTGCGCAGATGCTATTGTTAGCGTTGTAGAAGCCAACGAAGTAGTAGTTGCGGCCGAAATAGTAATTGTTATATTGCCGTCATAAGCAATAACAGTTGCACCAGCAGGCACACCACTACCACTTATACCCATACCTACTTGTATGGCCGCATTAGCTGCTGCAAGTGTGATGCTAGTACTAGTACTAGTAGCACCTGTAGCAGTAAGCACTGTAGGAGTTGATGCTGCAAGTACTGTTGCATTTGCTGGTATACCTGTACCTGAAACTGTAAGACCCGGCACAATACTGGTACTACCTACCGATACTGTAATAGTAGCACTACTTGTAGTTGTTCCCCCACCTGTTGCGGCCACACTAACCGGAACTGCAATTGAACTTATGGTTGTTCCGGCAGGAATTCCAGTACCAGCAATTGGTAAGCCTGGAACCAATGTGTACGCACCATAAGTTCCAGTTGTGAGCATCAAAGAAGTAGATGACGTAGTAGTATAACCAGCAATAGCAATATTTGGTGCAACCACTGATTGTACATAAACAGTAGCACCGTTTATAATTTGTAATTGTCCACAAGAATCTCTAGGTACATTTCTTAGGTAAATATTTTTATTACCAGATGTTAGTTTTGTAGAATTACCATCAAAAATTAAGATATCGTTTCCTGCCGAAGCTAGCCTTGCAGTACCTGTACCATCGGCTACAGTATTCCAGTTGGTTCCAATCCAATCAATAGCCGAAGCTGTTGAAGCTATCGATCCTCCGTTTCCGCCTACCCAGTAATATGTTGTTTGAGATTTTGCTACTAAGTTGAGCAACAAGAGAACTACTAAAAAGTGTAGTATTTTTTTCATACGATCCTATTTTATAATTATAAAAAAAAGCAATTGACATACAACCTTAGTTCATATTTTAGCAATAATCATCCTGCACCATCCTGTTAATATCAAATTGATATTTAAAAGGCAAAAGCGGCGTGATGATCACGCCGCTTTTGCCTTTTAAATGATATCTTAACCCTTACTATTTTCTAATTTATTCGCTTTTCTTTCTTTCAATTTTTTAGCACCATGAACTACACCCGCAGCTACTAAAAGCGATAAGCCACCATCTATCGGTGTTGATGGATCAGGCTCAGCCCCTGGGTCAGTTATTGCTTGTGCATGTAAATGTGGCAACATCGCAAATACGATAAATGTAAAGCAGACGGCTGCTTTTATAAATTGAGGGTGTTGTATGGTTACTATTATTTTATTTAATACTGTTCGCATCATTTATTTTTTTTGGGGGAGGAGGATTAAAATACTAGTCATGCCACTTGTTTTTGCAGCATGACTAGCTGTTTTAAAAAATCTATTTTACCTTAGTTATTGCTATGGTTTTACAACTCTATTTACAACACTGTTTTCACCATCTGTAACTTTAATAAAATACATACCGCTACCGCTTGCTAGGCTTAAAGTGTTTACCACATTACTACTTGTAGTATTGCTGATGATTTTACCTTGTAAATCTGTAACAGTAATAGTTACAGCTGCTTTTGCGCCTTTTATTTGTAGTGTTACTGCGTTGTTTACTACACTGCCTAACACTTTTACCGAGAAGGTTTCATTTGCTACTATTTCTGGTATTGCTGTTTTTGCGGCACCTAATTCAAAGCGATCATTGCCTTTGCTTGCTGCATCAGCTGTAATCGCAAAACTGTAAGTAGCAGCAGGCACTAATACTGTTTTAGTATTTAACAACTTATCTAGTAAATACACGTTATCTGCATTTGGTAGGTTATTGCTTGCTACCGTAAACGTGTAACTGCCGGCTGGTGCTGTAATGCCTACTGGTATACTATTGTCTATCCCTTTGCGAGCATCTACTGCCAAATGTGCTTTGTCTGATGCAATGGTATAAATATTGGTTACATCATTACTTAGCTTAGGTAAATCCATACGCTCGTTACCTAAGTCGCTAGCACCTGCGTTTAAGCGTACAAATAATTTATCTTGGTAATTATCGCCTTTATTTAATTGTAATTCTAACTGAGTGATTGCATCTGCTTCACCAAATAAGCCTGTTTGCGCTGCATTAGTAGT
>JAYWCY010000009.1:0-4557 GCA_043780175.1 Chitinophagales bacterium | reverse complement strand
GCACAAGAAATAGGTTTTCCATTGGTAATACGACCTTCATTTACCCTTGGTGGTACTGGTGGCGGTTTTGTACACGATAAAAGTGAATTAGATGGTGCTTTGAAAAGAGGTTTAGAAGCCTCGCCTATACATGAAGTATTGGTTGAAAAAGCAGTACTTGGTTGGAAAGAATTTGAACTAGAATTGTTGCGTGATAAAAACGATAATGTTGTAATTATCTGTACCGTTGAGAATTTAGATCCAATGGGAGTACATACAGGCGATAGTATTACAGTTGCGCCTGCTATGACGCTAAGCGATACAGCGTATCAAGATATGCGAAATAAAGCTATTTTGATGATGCGTAGTATTGGTAATTTTCATGGTGGTTGTAATGTACAGTTTGCACAAAACCCCGAAACAGAAGAATTGATTGCTGTGGAAATTAACCCACGTGTTAGTCGTTCGTCTGCATTGGCAAGTAAAGCAACTGGTTACCCTATTGCAAAAATTGCTGCAAAACTTGCTATTGGTTATAGTTTGGATGAATTGAAGAATCAGATTACGCAAACTACTTCGGCTTATTTTGAGCCAGCATTAGATTATGTCATTGTAAAAATACCTCGTTGGAATTTTGATAAATTTAAAGGTGCCAATGATACTTTAGGCTTGCAAATGAAGAGTGTTGGTGAGGTAATGGCTATTGGTAGAAGCTTTACAGAGGCTATACAAAAAGCATGTGTGAGTTTAGAAAATGATGCAATTGGCTTAGGTTATTATGGTAAAAGCATGATGCGCAGCGAAGAAATTGTTGAGTATATTAAAACACCAAAATGGGATAGAATTTTCCGTATTAAAGATGCATTGATGCAAGGTAGTACGGTAAAAAGTATTGCACAAGCAACAGGCATTGATAGATGGTTTTTATACCAAATACAAAAGTTGTGTGTGATTGAGAAAGATATTGCTAACTATCGCTTAGAAACGCTACCAGAAGATTTACTGAAAGATGCAAAGAAAAATGGCTTTAGCGATGCACAAATAGCCAAAGTGTTACAAGGTAATTGTAACGATGATCAAGTATACGAAAAGCGTAAAGCACTTGGTATTACACGTGTGTATAAAATGGTAGATACTTGTAGCGCTGAGTTTGAAGCTAAAACACCGTATTTCTACAGCACATTTGAAAACTAGAAATAGAAGAAAAAACTTATCACACAGACACATTAGGCACATAGTAGTAAAGCTATTTTGTCTAATGTGTTTTTTATTTCTTACTTTTCCTAATACATCATCTACTATTCTTCAATACTACTAAGTGCCTACTGTAGCAATGTGGTAAAAATAATCGCAATGTTAAAAAATACCGTCCTACTTGGTGCATCAGAAAACCCAGAACGTTATAGCAATTTAGCGACTCGAAAATTAGTGGCGCACCAGCATCCTGTAACTGCTATCGGCATCAAAGCTGGTAATATTGGTACAACACCTATTATTACTGAGCATCCACAAATAAGCAATGTAGATACGGTAACATTGTACTTAAGCCCAGCTAATCAAAAGGATTATTATGATTATATTCTATCACTAAAACCAAAACGAATCATTTTTAATCCGGGTACCGAAAATGATGAATTAGCCAGACTGGCTGTGGCAAATGGTATTCAACCAATAGAAGCTTGTACATTGGTGATGTTAAGTACAGGGCAATATTAGAAGTCAGTGGTTAATGAAAATTTTAAAGTTCAAGATCATCCAAACAACACTCAATAATTATATAATAAAATTATAATATATAGTTTAAGCCTGTAAGTTTTTAGTATGCAGGATCACAACTCCGAAGGTCGACGCATTAGCAACCGCATAGTTGGTATTTTTTAATGTCGTGATAGATTTTTAATATAAAAGGGTTAAAGAAAATTGTAATGCAAAAAAGCGATGACTGCGAAAGATGCACCAAGATTGAAAAAAATAATCAACATCAAATTAAAAAAGATCCCTAAAACTCAAAACTAGTACTCGTTTTTGGGTTATCTAGTTTAAAACTTTTATCGCCAGTTAAAGCTTTTACATGAATGATATTACTTTGCTTTTGCTCAAATTCGTATAACAAATTACAGTTGATATCTAATTTTTTTAATGAAGGCACATTGTCTACTTCTAGGTACACCCAAATGCTTTCTAGCTTTTGTTCGTAGCCAATATAGTGCATGGTTACGGGCTTGCCATCTACCTTTAGTTGCAGTTTGGTTTGTAGGTAAGTATTTATCAATTTATCCGTTGCCACTTTATCTGTTGGGTGTTGAAGGTCAAGCTTGGTATTACCAAATTTCTTTAAGGTTGCTTCAAAATCTTCTGCAAAAATGCGCACACTTACTTCTAAACTTTTTTCCTTAGCGTTTTGATCAATTTGAATAACAGATACAAAAAATGGGTGAAGTAATACTGCAGAAACTATCAACCATCTAACCAAGATATTTGCCATTTAACATTTGCTTTTTGTAATTGCAAAGGTGCTGATTAATTTTCGGTATTTGATACAAAGAACGCTAAGAAGGCAAAGTATACAAAGGCTTTTTTGCAAATAGTAATTAAATTCTTTCTATACTATTATAATTTTTGTGTACGTGGTATCCTTTGTTTCTTTGTGTGAAATACTACTGCATTATGAATGATTTTGGATTATATTTTACATTAGGTAGGCAACATATTGCAGATTGGCAAGGTATCGATCATATTTTGTTTGTTATGGCTTTGTGCCTGCGGTATCAATTTTCAAATTGGCGAAAAATGTTGGTGCTAATTACCGCATTTACCATTGGTCACTCAATTACATTGGCGTTAAGTGCGTTTAATGTGGTACATTTTTCTACCAAATGGATTGAGTTTTTAATACCAGTAACCATAGTAATAACAGCTATTAGTAATGTATTTGTAAAGAAATTTGTGTTCAAAAGTAAATTTCCTTTCATTTATTTTATGGCTTTGGGTTTTGGCTTAATTCATGGCTTAGGCTTTAGCAGTTACTTAAAAAGCCTACTAGGTACCGATGAAAATATCATCATGCAACTATTGGCTTTTAATCTAGGGCTAGAAGTAGGGCAATTATTAATTGTTGCAGGTGTATTGCTCATTTCGCTTATCTTAGTTCAGTTACTTAAAGCCAATAGACGAGATTATATTTTGTGGATGAGTGGTGGTGTATTTGCATTATCTATGCAAATGTGCTTGCAGCGATGGCCACTGTAAAATTTGGAATTTTTTATTAGATTTAATTAGTTTTTGATAATCAAAAAAATCACATAAATCAAGGTTCAGATAATTCAAACTATAAATAAAACAACACGCAATGAGAAAGCTTCTATTATTTGCTTTGATGGGTGCTGGTATCGGTGCTACGGCACAGGATATTAAGAACAACCCTAGCTCTAATCATGGTAATAAATTTGAGCAGTTGGGTACTATTTTACCTACGCCAAATGAATACCGCACTGCTAGTGGTGCACCCGGCCCTAAGTATTGGCAGCAAAGAGCCGATTATGACATCAAATGTACATTAGATGAAAAGAAATTATTATTAACTGGTAACGAAACAATTACGTATTTTAATAATAGTCCAGATGTATTAACATATTTGTGGTTACAGTTAGATGAGAATGAACATAGTTCAGTGTATAATTCTGGGTACCAAATTAGTTCTACGCTAGGTAGAGCACAAACTGTTGCTGGCTTGCAAGCCATGGCAGACGCGAAACTTGACAATGGCAATGGTGATAAAATTTCTAAAATTACAGATGCGCTTACGGGTAAAGCTGTAAAATATACCATCAATAAAACGATGATGCGTATTGAGTTGCCTACGGCTTTAAAACCAGGCCAAACTTTTAAATTTAATGTTGATTGGAGTTATAAAATAACAGATCGCTTGTCTGTAGGTGGCCGTGGTGGTTATGAGTATTTTCCAGAAGATGGCAACTATATTTTCACCATGACACAATGGTATCCGCGCCTTTGTGTATACAGCGATTTTCAAGGCTGGCAAAATCACCAGTTTGCTGGTAGCGGAGAGTTTGCATTAACTTTTGGTAATTTTAATGTAGCGATGACTGTTCCGGCTGATCACGTAATTATGGCAACAGGTGAGGGGCAAAATTATGCTAGCGTATTGAGTACTGTACAACAAGCTCGTTGGGCTACAGCAAAAAATGCAAAAGAACCAGTAGAAGTTGTAACGCTAGAAGAAGCTACCAAAGCTGAAAAAGCACCATCTTCTGCTACAAAAACTTGGATATTTAAAGCCAATAATGTACGTGACTTTGCCTGGGGTTCTTCACGCAAGTTTGTGTGGGATGCCATGCCAGCTTATGTTGAGGGCAAAAAAGTAATGTGTATGAGTGCTTACGGTAAAGAGGCTTATGGTTTGTACCGCAAATTTTCTACCAAAGCAGTAGCACATACCATTAAAACATACTCTAAATTCTCTATTCCTTATCCTTACCCTGTAGCACAAAGTTTAGAAGCTAGCAATGGTATGGAATATCCAATGATTTGCTTTAACTATGGTAGAACCGAAAAAGA
>JAYWCY010000008.1:0-12361 GCA_043780175.1 Chitinophagales bacterium | reverse complement strand
TACATAAAATTCTATTTGCCCATTGCATTATTATTCGGCAGTTTGCTAGCATTTGCAAACGATGACAAAAACACAGTAAATGCGAGTTTAAAATCTGCTATTATTTATAGAGGTGGCGCAGAATTAACCCATGACGCAAAGGCAATATTGCAACAAGGTAATAACGAATTAACGATTGATGGAGTAAGTAATGGTGTAGATATAAATAGTATTCAGGTAAAAGTACCATCTGCTGTAACCATTGCTGGTATTGAGTTTCAAAATTATTATTTAAAACCAAATGTAGCTTCGCCAAGGGTAAAAGCAATGACTGACAGTATTGAAAAAATACAGCTCGATATTGCTAAAGTACAAACGGCTATAACTACCACAACAGAGTTATTACAAGTACTAAAGTCTAACAGAGATATTAAAGGCACACAAACTGGATTAAGCGTTGCTGAATTAGTAAAGCTGATGGATTATTACAAGCTAAAATCACTAGAGCTTCAAACTGATTTAACACAACAAAATACCGTGTTGAAAAAAGCACAAGAGCAAGTACAACGATTAAATAATCAGGTGCAAGAAGAAGAACAAAAGAATGCCAAAAGCACGGGCAGATTGGTATTGCAATTAAATGCTGCTGTTGCTGGTATTTACAATTTTACAGTGTCATACATTACACCAAATACCTACTGGACCCCTTTTTACGACATTAAAGTGACCGATATTAATAGCCCGATGAAATTGGTGTACAAAGCTAAAATGTTTCAAACCACAGGGCTAGATTGGAAGCAAGTGAAATTGTCTTTGTCAACTGCAACACCTAGCCAGTGGGGCAATGCACCTAACTTGCCAACATGGTTTTTGGCATATATCAATCCATACACAAATATGGACAAGGCATTGCAAGGCAGACTTGCTGGTGTGCAAATTGCAAAAAATGAAAGTGCGTTAAATGAAGTAGTTGTTACTGGCTATGGATATACTGGAAGCTCTGACGACATACAAATTCGTGGAAATAATTCTTATAAACAAGTGGCACCACTTTATATTGTTAATGGTACAGAAATGAGTGCCAGCGAAGCTAAAAAAATAAGCCCTAAAGCTATTAAAAAAATAGATGTTTTAAAAGATGCAGCCTCAATAGCAATTTATGGTGCAAGAGGTTCGAATGGTGTAATTATTATGACTTTAAAAGATGGGTTAGACGATTATATTACCGTATCAGAAAGTACCTTAAACCTTAGTTACGATATTGATTTGCCATTTGATATTGCCAGTAATGGCAAAGAGCAAACTGCTACTTTAAAAGAGGTTGATGTAGCTGCTAATTATAAATATTATGCTGTACCAAAACTAGATAAAGATGTGTACTTGCTTGCAGGACTAACCAATTGGGAGAAGCTAAATTTATTACCTGGCGATGCGAATATTATTTTTGAAGGTACTTATGTTGGTAAATCTTTTATTGACCCCAATGCTACAACTGATACTTTAAACCTAACACTTGGAAAAGACAAGCGTGTAGCAATTAAACGAGAAAAACTGGCTGATTTTAGTAGTGTTAAATTTTTAGGTAGTAATAAATTACAAAAACTCACTTATGAAATCACTGTAAAAAATAACAAAAAAGAATCCATTAATTTATTATTGAAAGATCAATATCCATTAAGTACTAATAAAGAAATGGAAGTAGCATTGCTTGAAAGTTCTGATGCTTCTGTAAATGATGAAACGGGTATTTTAACTTGGAAACTCTCATTAGCCGCAGGCGAAAGCAAAAAAATACGCTTTAGTTACACTGTAAAATATCCAAAAGATAAAACGGTAAATTTGAAATAATTGATTTCAAACAAAGACCGCAACGAAAACAAAGAGTACAAAAATTCATTCAAGATATTGTTATTCATGGTATGGTATTACAAATCTTAGTGTTCTTTGTATCCTTTGTTTCTTTGTGTGAAAAAGCCACTATATTTATTGCAACGAAACAGCCTGCCATTCACCGTTTTAATGCAACCTAATTATGGCTATACGTGTAGCAATCAACCACAAAACAACTTACCATTACGATAGATTGGTGTCATTGTCGCCGCATGTTTTTAGACTTCGTCCAGCAGTACATTCAAGAACGCCTATTGAAGCGTACACATTAAAAATTTCGCCAAAAAATCATTTTATTAATTGGCAGCAAGATCCATTTGGTAACTATCAAGCTCGTATTGTTTTTCCAGAAAAAACAAGAGAATTAAGTGTAGAGGTAGAGGTAATTGCCAATATGGTGGTGATTAATCCTTTCGATTTTTTTGTAGAAGAATACGCAGAAAAATTTCCTTTTAAATACGCTGCACAACTACAAAAAGAACTCATTCCTTATTTTGAAATAAAAGAAGAAGGTCCGCTGCTAATGCAATGGCTAGAAGCTTTGGAGGTTAAACCCGAAATATCTATTAACGATTTTTTGGTATTTATTAACCAGAAGCTAAATAAGGATATTAACTATAGTATTCGTATGGAACCAGGTGTGCAAACCTGTGAAGAAACACTGGGCAAAGCACTCGGTAGTTGTAGAGATAGTGCTTGGTTGTTGGTACAAATTTTTCGTCATTTAGGGCTTGCATCTAGGTTTGTTTCTGGTTATTTGGTACAATTAACAGCCGACATAAAATCATTAGATGGCCCTTCTGGCCCTGAGGTAGATTTTACAGATTTACATGCGTGGACAGAAGTATATGTACCTGGTGCTGGCTGGATTGGTTTGGATCCTACATCTGGTTTATTTGCAGGTGAAGGTCATATACCATTGGCTTGCACACCCGATTATGTAAGTGCCGCACCAGTTGTGGGCGCTACAGATGTTTGCGAAACCACATTTACATTTAGCAATACCGTTACACGAATTCACGAAGATCCTCGTGTAACAAAACCGTACAGCGAAGAGCAATGGGCTGTTATCAATGCCACAGGTTTAAAGGTGGATAAAGATTTAGAAGCTGGTGATGTGCGCATGACCATGGGTGGCGAACCAACGTTTGTATCTATTGATGATATGGAATCAGACCAGTGGAACACTGCTGCTGATGGGTTGCACAAACGTCTTTTATCGCATGAATTAATATTTCGTTTGCGTGAGCAATTTGGTCCAAATGGTATGTTACATTATGGTCAAGGTAAATGGTATCCTGGTGAACCATTGCCTCGCTGGCAATATGGTTTATTTTGGCGTAAAGATGGTCATCCAATTTGGAAGAATAAAGGCTTGATGGCGTTAGAAGATACTGAAAAAAAATATCATCATAAAGATGCAGAAGCATTTGCAAAAGAACTGGCAAAACGCTTGGCTGTAAGCGAAGACAATGTAACACCAGCTTATGAGGATGTATTTTATTTCTTGTGGACGGAAGAAAAAATCCCGGTAAATATTGACCCATTAAAAGCCAATTTAAAAGATAGTATTGAGCGTAGGACATTGGCGCAACTACTAGAAAATGGGTTAGATGCACCAGCGGGGTATGTGTTGCCGTTAGAGTGGAATCATTGGAACGATAAATGGCGCAGTTGTAAGTGGAAAATTAGCCGTGAGCATTTGTTTTTAATGCCAGGTAATTCGCCCATTGGTTTGCGGTTACCATTAAAATCCTTACCAGCAGTTGCAAAAGATAAAGAACCGGAACGCGTAGAAAGAAGCTTGTTTGAAGAGCTACCACAATTGGAAAATTTTCATGAAAATATTGCGAGCCGTTATGGTTTTGTAAGTGTTCATGAAGCGCCGCCAGTGAGAGTGCAAGATAGTAAGCCACAAGTTGCACGCGACAAGCAAGCAGAAACAAGCAATCAGAAACAAGTATTAGACAAGAAGGAAACGGAACAAGAAACGCAGCCACTTTACGATGTTGACACAGTTGTTACTTCGTTATGCGTAGAGGCAAGAGATGGTATTATATACATCTTTATTCCGCCAATGGTGTATGTTGAGCATTATTTAGACTTGATAGCGTCTATTGAGGCATCAGCAGAAAAATTAAATATGCCTGTGCGTATTGAGGGCTACGAACCACCACGTGATAACCGTATGGAAAGAATGGTGGTATCACCAGATCCTGGCGTAATTGAAGTAAATATTCATCCGTCTAAAAACTGGCAAGAGCTCGTTTACAATATTGATACATTGTACGAACAAGCACATTTATCACGTCTTGGTACAGAGAAGTTTATGCTTGATGGCAGACACACAGGCACTGGTGGCGGTAACCACATAACCATTGGTGGGGATGTGCCAGCTAATAGCCCAATTTTACGCAGACCAGATGTGTTGAGAAGTTTGATTACATATTGGCAGCATCATCCTGGGTTGTCTTATTTATTTTCAGGTGCATTTGTAGGCCCTACTTCTCAAGCACCTCGCTTTGATGAAGGTAGAGACGAGAAGTTGTATGAGATGGAAATAGCTTTTAGCCAAGTACCAGAAGATGGCTTTGTGCCTTTTTGGTTGGTAGACAGATTATTCCGCCATTTATTAACAGATATTACTGGCAATACGCACCGTGCAGAATTCTGTATTGATAAATTGTATTCACCTGATTCATCAACTGGAAGGCTTGGTATTGTTGAGTTTAGAGCTTTTGATATGCCACCACATAAACAAATGAGTTTGGTGCAAATGGTATTGATTCGTGGGTTAATTGCGTGGTTTTGGAAGCAGCCTTACAAACATGATTTGGTACGTTGGGGTACAGAATTGCACGATAAATTTATGCTGCAACATTATGTAAAGCAAGATTTGCAAGAAGTGGTAAACGACCTTAACAGCGCTGGGTACGATTTTAATATCAGTTGGTTCGAGCCTTTTTTCGAGTTTCGTTTTCCGCATTATGGCTCGGTACAAGTGCAAGGTATTCACCTAGAAATTAGAATGGGTATAGAACCTTGGCATGTGTTGGGTGAAGAAGTTGGTAGTACCGGTACAGCACGTTTTGTAGATTCATCTTTAGAGCGTATTCAAGTAAAATTAACTGGGCTTAATGATGCTCGTTATGCCTTGTTGTGTAATGGTGCAAGGGTGCCATTGCGAGCCACCGATATTAAGGGTGAATATGTGTGTGGTATTCGCTACCGTGCTTGGCAACCACCAAGTGCATTGCATCCAACTATTGGTGTAGATACGCCTTTGGTATTTGATATTGTAGATACTTGGAACGGTCGCAGCGTGGGTGGTTGTACCTATTATGTGGCACATCCGGGGGGTAGAAATTACGATTCGTTCCCTGTAAATAGTTACGAAGCAGAAAGTAGGAGAGTGAGCCGTTTTTGGGACCAAGGTCATACGCCAGAAACGCAAATGCCTAAGGCGTATGTATCATTTGCTGAGCATTATGTGGAGCAGAATCGTGAGCCATTTATTTGCGATACACCACCTCTAATAGTTAATAAGGAGTATCCTGCAACATTAGATTTACGTCAAACATGGAGTAAAAGAAATAAGTAGAATTTTAAGCTAGGTATTGATACATCTATTTCACAGTTTCCCTTCATCATAATTTTATAAGTGTTTAATATAAAATTATTAATCTATATTTTTATTAATCGATAATCATAAAAGACGCATTTTTAATGATGCTATTTAAAATACTGCCATTTGGTATAAAGAATAGTATTTTTGAAACCACAAAACATATGCATATGAAATCCTTTTTATTGGCACTTCTAATTGTTATTTCAAATACAATTACTGCACAACAAATTGCCCTTTCTACAAATCCAACAGCAGCTGGCTTTTCGACAGATAAACTCAAAAAGTTAGATGCCAGTTTAGCCGATTGGGCTAAAAAAGAATGGATGAACGGCAGCGTTGCATTAATTATCAGGAATGATAAGATCGCCTATTATAAAGCTGTTGGGTTCAACGATATTGCAACTAAGAAAGCTTTGCAAAAAGATGCCATTTTTCGGATAGCCTCACAAACAAAAGCGATTACATCAGTTGCTATTATGCAATTGTATGAAGACGGAAAATTATTATTAGATGATGCTGTTTCTAAATATATACCTGGCTTTTCTAAGCAGCAAGTATTAGATAAATTTAATGCAACTGATACCACTTATACTACTATAAAAGCAAAAAGGGATATTACGATTCGCGATTTGCTAACGCATACGTCTGGTCTTGGCTATGCCCAAATTGGTAGTAAAGAAGCCAATGCTATCTATGCAAAAAATAATATTACGGCTGGTATTGGTGTAACCAATGATAAACTTAGCGATGCTATGAATCGACTAGGAAAATTGCCTTTAATGCACCAGCCCGGCGAAAAATGGACGTATGGTTTAAACTGCGATGTGTTAGGTTATTTGGTCGAAATACTGTCTGGTATGAGCTTGAGTGATTATTTTACCGAAAAAATATTTAAGCCATTAGGTATGAATGATACCTATTTTAATATTCCAAAAGCCAAAGCCAAACGCTTAGTAAACCTTTACACAGAAGATTCTTTGGGAAACTTAAAAATTGTTACTACGTCTAATTTATTAAATGGCCCAACTGTTGCCAATTACCCATTGGTTTCACATACCTATTATTCCGGAGGTGCTGGTTTATCATCTACTATTTACGATTATGCTATTTTTTTACAGATGTTATTACACGAGGGAACATATAATGGCAATACCATATTAAGTAGAAACTCGGTACGGATGATGACAATGAACCAAATTGGTGATATCCAGTTTGGTGATAATAAGTTTGGTTTAGGTTTCGAAATTGTAACAGAAAAAGGCAGTAGTAAATTTCCTGCGCAGCAAGGTACTTATAGTTGGGGTGGTGCATTTGCAACCTCTTACTGGGTAGATCCTAAAGAGAAAATGGTACTATTATTTTATCGCCAATTGCAGGGTGGTTCACATGGCGATGTGGTAAATAAATTTAGGGCACTAACCTATCAGGCTATAAAAGATTAAAATGCTAGAACAAATTCCTTCAAAAGATCCTTTGCACGGTTTGACACTTGAAAAAATTGTGACACATTTATACGAGTCGCTTGGTTGGGAAGAATTAGGTCATCAAATCAATATTAAGTGCTTTACTAGCAATCCATCGGTGCAATCGA
This sequence comes from Chitinophagales bacterium, assembly GCA_043780175.1. GTDB lineage: Bacteria > Bacteroidota > Bacteroidia > Chitinophagales > Chitinophagaceae > Parasediminibacterium. The sequence continues at coordinate 5,273 of JAYWCY010000008.1, read as the reverse complement.
GCCTTAAATTTTTGCGGAAAACCCCTTGGGCTCGCATCAAAGTGGAAGATTTTTATAAGTATGCGGTGAGGAAGAAGTTGTTAAAGTAATGGTAACAAAAAAGCCGCAAGTTTTAAAACTTACGGCTTTTAACAGTAATTCATTTTAACCAAAAAAAACGATTAAAACTCAGTTTTAAACTCTATGTATTTTAAAAACTCTGTTTTTCTTGCTTCATCCTTAAATGCACCGCTATAGAAAGCTGTTACGGTGCTGCTGCTTTCATCTTTTACGCCACGGCTGCTTACACATAAATGCTTTGCATCTATTACCACAGCTACATCATCTGAACCTAACACTTCTTGTAATTTTTTACCAATCTGCATCGTTAGGCGTTCTTGTACCTGCGGTCTTTTTGCAAAATACTCAACTAAACGGTTCAGTTTGCTTAAGCCAATTACTTTGCCATTACTGATATATGCCACATGTGCGCGACCCATAATTGGTACAAAATGGTGCTCACAATTACTATAGAAAGAGATATTTTTTTCAACTAACATCTCATTGTATTTGTATTTGTTTTCAAACAAGGCCATTTTTGGCATATTGGCAGGGTTTAAGCCCTGAAATATTTCTTTTACATACATTTTGGCTACACGGTGTGGTGTACCTTTCAAACTGTCGTCTGTAAGGTCAAGTCCCAATGTTTGCATGATTGCTTCAAAATGTTTTTCTATAGCGGCTATTTTTTCGCTATCGTTTAGTACAAAAGCATCTGCACGCATAGGTGTATCCACCGAAGTCATTACGTGATTATCGCCCATTTCATCTATCATAATATCAATTAATTCTATTTTTCCATTGCCATTAAGCTGGATATTCGACAAAGTTTCGTTCTGTTTCATATAATCTTATTTTTAAGTCTAAAGTTGTATCAATTTTAATCCTCAGCAGATCAAAAATGGTGATTGCTATATTTTCTGCTGTTGGGTTTACGTTAGCAAACTCACTAGTATCTAGGTTTAGATTTTTATGATCAAATTTATCGAGTACTTCTGATTTTATTAAGTCACTCAATATTTTCATATCAATTACATAACCAGTTTGCTTATTTGGCATACCTGTTACCTGTACAATTAGTTCATAATTGTGCCCATGATAATTTGGGTTATTACATTTGCCAAATACCCTTGTATTTTCAGCATCACTCAACAATGGGTTGTGTAAGCGATGTGCTGCATTAAAATGTTCTTTTCTAAAAACGGCTACTTTATTCATAGTCTTTACTTAAATGTTGGTTAGTTTTCTACCAACTTTAGGTATTCAATCGATTTCTTATGCTATTATAAATTGATGATTGATGCTTCTAATATTTTATTAAGCACTCATTTATAATTAAAAAAGAGATCATATGATCGGTTACTAACTGCCCGGCACTGCGTAAAAAGTGTGTTTACCAAGTGGCCTTGCATTATTAAGGAGCGACAGATAATCAGTAACAGAACTTCAAATTTACAATAGTATTTGCTAAAAGCGTACCAACTTTCATTTGCGAGTTTAGCAACGTACCATCTAAATATATTAACGAATGAAGTTTCTGTTTTGTTTAAAAGAAGCAATAAAAAAGTTAAACGATAAAGATTTGGTAATGTTATTGAAAGCGATATGCCATTATTTGGCGATAAGTAGGCTTAGAAAGGCGAATATCGTGCCTTGTTGTGTAGCCCAAAATACAGAAGCCCACAAAATGAGTTTACTTTCAGTTGTAACAAAATCTTCCTTTGTGGCGAGTGTTTCTGATTTTCTTTTAATCTCTTCCCTAATCTCAGATTTTATAAAGCTAACCAGTTGTTCGGTTTTTTGCTCACCAAGCTTTTTCTTTAACACATTAAATAGCTGTATTTCAATAATGGTTATTATTGAAATAAAAAATCAGTATAGCACTGGAATTCCAATTCTTTATCCAAAGTACTCAACATAAATTCTTGGTGTCTCGTACAATTTAATACAATGTAATTGTACCGTGTCTGGTAAATGTGGTATTAATTGCTCCCAAATTGCAATGGCTAAATTTTCGGTGCTACACATTTTATCAGCCATAAAATCTACGTCTAAGTTTAAATTTTTATGGTCTAATTTATTAACTGCATGTTCTTTAATCAGTAGGCTTAATTTTTTTACATCATATAAGAAACCAGTGTCTGGGTCTGGATTACCTTTGATGGTTACATATAAATCGTAATTATGGCCATGCCAATTCTCATTGGCGCAAACGCCAAACATTGCCTCATTTTTTTCTTTACTCCATTTTGGATTTGCTAATTTATGAGCAGCATTAAAATGTTCTTGTCTAGTTAAATACACCATCTCTTCGCACTAAAATTTTGACAAATGTAAGGTTTCGTAAAGTTTTAGTAAGTAACTGCCTATTTAAACCTTGTAATTTCTCAACTTTGTGCCAATGAAAATCTTTGTTACAGCCGCAACTTCATTTGAAATACAGCCAAGTATTAATATGTTTTCCAGTAATTCTGTACAGTTTCTTGTAACGGGTATTGGGATGTTATCTACGGCTATAGCATTAACGAAATTAGTATTACAACAGCAGCCAGATGTGGTCATTCAAGCTGGTATTGCAGGCTGTTTTAATACAGAAATGTCATTAGGTAGGGTTTTTGTTGTGAATTCAGAAATAATTGGTGATTTAGGCGTAAATGAAAATGGTGAATGGCAAGATGTATTTGATTTGAAGTTGGTTGATAGTAACAGTATACCATTTACCAATAAACAAATTTTAAATCCATATTTATCAAAACTCAATACTTTGGCTTTAGATGAAGTGCCTGCAATTACGGTAAACGAAATTTCTACCAATCAGCAACGCATCAAGCAATTGCAAGCAAAATATAATCCCACAATCGAAAGCATGGAAGGCGCAGCGCTGCATTATGTTTGTACAGATTTACAAGTACCATTTTTGGAGATGCGTAGCATTAGCAATTATATTGGTGAACGAGATAAAGCCAAATGGCAAATGAAAGAAGCGATTGCCAATTTGAACGAGACGCTGATAATATTGTTACAACAGCTGTTAATCTAACAACAAACTTAAAACGTAGAACTAAAAAACTATTATTTTGAAACTCACTTTAGGTTTTTCACCTTGCCCAAATGATACTTTCATTTTTGATGCTTTGGTGAATCATAAAATTGATACAGATGGGTTAGAATTTGATGTGCATTTAGAAGACGTACAAACCCTAAACGAATGGGCAAAAGCTGACAAATTTGATATCTCGAAAATTAGTTACGGTGTGTTGCCTCTGGTGCTAAATAATTATGTAACACTGAATAGTGGTGGTGCTTTAGGGAAGGGTGTTGGACCATTATTAATTGCTAAGGCAATATTTGACATTGCAGATTTGCCCAATAAAACAATTGGAGTACCTGGTATTAATACCACTGCGCATATGTTATTTTCTCTAGCATTTCCTACAGCAAAGAATAAGCAGTTCTTAGTGTTTAATGAGATTGAAGCAGCTGTTTTAAGTGGCAACGTAGATGCAGGTGTGATTATTCATGAAAATAGATTTACCTATCAAGATAAAGGATTAACAAAACTGATGGATTTGGGTGAATATTGGGAGCAACAATTGCAAGTGCCAATACCTTTAGGGGGTATCATTGCCAAACGCAGTCTTGGTATTACCTTAGCTAAAAAGGTAGATCACTTAATCAAGCAGAGTGTTGAATTTGCTTTTGCTAATTATCCAGAATTGACAGATTATACAAGAATGTATTCTCAAGAAATGAGTGAAGTGGTCATGCGCCAGCACATTGATTTATATGTTAACAATCATTCTATTGATTTAGGTACTGACGGTAAAAAAGCAGTGTCTACTTTGCTAGATGTTTACCAACAATTACATCCTGAAACAAGTATTGATAGAAGCAATATCTTCATATAAATCCTAAGCATCTTATAAAATCTGTGTTTAGACAGTTTTCTTTAAAGCTTTGCCATATACCTCTAATGCTCTTTTGCGTGCATCTTCATGTACTACAATGGGTTGTATATAACTGAAACCTTCAAATTCTGGCACCCATTTGCGAATGTATTTGAGGTCTTTATCAAACTTTTCTGTTTGTAATCTAGGGCTAAAAACTCTAAAATATGGCGCAGCATCGCAGCCACTACCCGCTGCCCATTGCCAGCCACCATTATTAGCTGCAAAATCAAAATCTAGTAGTTTTTGAGCAAAATATAATTCGCCCCATCGCCAATCTATCAGCAAATGTTTGGTAAGAAACGAAGCCACAATCATGCGAACCCTATTATGCATATAACCAGTGGCATTTAGTTCCCTCATACCAGCATCTACTATGGGATAGCCAGTTTGCCCAGCACACCACCGATCAAATTCTTGTTCATTATTACGCCATTCTATAAAATCATATTCTTTTCTAAAAGCATGCCCCTTTCGTACATGCGGAAAATGCCAAATAATCATATGGTAAAAGTCTCTCCAAATCAATTCATTTAAGAAGGTCTCATTTAAGTCTTTAGTCCGGTTGGCAAGCCCACGAATACTAATTGTGCCAAAACGTAAATGCACCCCTAATTGCGATGTGCCTTTAACAGCGGGAAAATCTCTTTGGTCTTTATATTTTTTTACCAATTCGTCTTGTAAATGCTTGGTAGGAAAAACAGTGTCAATATTAACAAAACCAATATCCTGCAACGATGGCAATTTTTTGGCTATTTGCTTTAAAAAGTTATTAAAATATTGCTCGGTAGGGTAGGCTTTTAAATGAAACGGTTTTAGGGCTGCTTTCCATTTTCTGCTATAAGGTGTAAATACAGTGTAAGGTGTACCATCATCTTTTAGTACTTCACCTTTTTCTAAAATTACCTGGTCCTTATAAGTGTGTAAGCTTGCACCATGTTGTTCTAGTAGATTACCAATACTAGCATCTCTATCTATTGCATATTGCTCATAGTCGTGATTGGTATAAGCAGCTGCAACATGGTATTGTTGTAGAAGCTGGGTAAATGCATCAATTGGTGTGGTATAAAACACTTCTAAGCTGCTGCCAAGTGCTGCCAAGTCAGTTTGTATATCTGTTATGGCGGCATGTATAAACGCAACACGTTTATCAGTTTTATCTTCTAGTTTATCTAAAATATTGGTATCGAAAATAAAGATCGGAACAACGGGCTGCCCACTTTTTAACGCATGGTATAATGCTGCATTGTCTTGCAAGCGTAAATCTCTTCTAAACCAAAAAATATT
>JAYWCY010000007.1:0-8885 GCA_043780175.1 Chitinophagales bacterium | reverse complement strand
GGCGGGCTGCGTCAGCCGTTTTCAAGGTCGTCGGCGCCACCCACACCGTCCAACTGGCCAGACGACCACCGCTGTAGGCCTCCAGATTGCTTTGAAATACTACTGCTTGGTCCCATGGCAACAAAATTTGGGGTGTACCGGCCGCCAAAATCACCGGGCGAGTCGCAGATGGGTTCAACGCCTTGAAATCATCCAGCGACACCTCGGCCAGTTTGGCCGCCAGAGCGACATCAATGTCACGCGCAATGGTGACGCTCTGGAAAAACGGGTGGTTTTCAATCAGTGGCAACTTGGCACTGAAGGGTTCCGGCGTGGCGATGATGTTTTTCACGGCCTGCAACTTGGGCACATAAAAACGGGTTTCCATGGGCATGTTGAGGTCGGTGTAGCTGATGCCCAAGCCTGCCTTTTTGTTCTTGGTAATGGCGCGTGCCACGCTGCCTTCACCCCAGTTGTAAGCCGCCAACGCCAAATGCCAGTCGCCAAACATGCCATGCAGCTTCTGCAGGTAGTCTAAGGCGGCGCGGGTGGAGGCCAGCACGTCCCGCCGGTCATCGCGAAACGCGTTTTGCTTCAGCTCGAAATGCTTGCCAGTGGCTGGCATAAATTGCCACATGCCGGCCGCTTTGGCGCTGGACACGGCTTGCGGATTGAAGGCGCTCTCAATAAACGGCAGCAAGGCCAACTCTGAGGGCATGTTGCGCCGCTCCAGCTCTTCGACAATATGAAACAGATATTTGCGCGAGCGCTCGGTCATGCGCAAGATGTAGTCAGGCCGCGTGGCATACCATTGCTCACGGTCATGCACCAAGTCGCTTTGCAGGTCGGGCATGGCGTAGCCGCGGCGAATACGCTCCCACAAGTCAGCGGGGGGTAACAACTGCACCACCCGTTGCCCAGAGGCTTGCGCCGACGGGAGGGACGACATGGGCCCGCCCAACATTCATGTAAAAAGAAATGGCGGATTTAAAAACCTTGATAAAGCAACTGTATAATCATGGCAAAGAACGAAATAAAATACCTTACCGCTATTAAGCAAGAAAAGCCAAAAAAGAAATTTTGCCGCTTTAAAAAATACGGTATTAAATATGTTGATTATAAAGACATCGAATTTTTGAAGAAATTCCTTAACGAACAAGGTAAAATGTTACCTCGTCGTTTAAGTGGAAACTCTTTAAAATACCAACGCAAAGTAAGCGATGCCGTTAAAAAAGCGCGTCAAATGGCTTTGTTACCGTTCGTAACAGATTTATTCAAATAAATAATTTAGTAACCTTCCCTAATTCCAAATTAAGTTGGAAGACAGCATAAAAGCTGGGCTCTTGGGAACTAACAATACACAAAATGCAAGTAATATTAATTCAAGACGTTGATAATTTAGGTGGTCGTAACGAGCTAGTAACTGTTAAAAATGGTTATGCACGTAACTTTTTAATTCCACAAAAATTTGCTATCGAAGGCAGTCCTTCTAACCTTAAAAAATTAGAAGAAACCTTAAAAGTAAAAGCAAAGAAAGAAGCTGCAATGCTTGCCGAACTTAAAAAAGTAATAGAAATTTTAACAGCATCTCCATTGAAATTGGGTGCCAAAACTGGTACAACTGGTAAAATCTTCGGTAGCGTTACATCTTTACAAATTGCTCGTGCTATTCGTGACCAAAAAGGTTACGAAATTGATCGCAAGCGTATTACAATTGCTGACGAAGTTAAAGAACTAGGTAATTATAAAGCATCTATCGATTTTGGTAATGGCAACACTACTGAAGTTGAGTTTGAAGTGATAGCAGAATAATTTTTTTAAAATACTACTTTATTCAAAGCCCGCAACATTTTTGTTACGGGCTTTTGTATGGTTATAAAGCTCTGTTTGTGTGACTTAGTGGAATTTTTATAACCAGATTAAGCGTTGTGCTTAATACAAAATGGCTAGTGTTTTTATTTTTTTCTCCTGTTTATTTTTTTTAATACCAAAATAAATTTTGGTAAGTCAATTAATATTATACTTTTACTTCTCACAATGGTCAGTTTTACAATTCTCTCGAAAGATTTCTACGTAAATATTCAGGGTTTTTGGTTACTGTTTTCCCATTGATTTATTTACTTTTTTTAATTACAAAACATGAACATTTACGTTGGTAATCTTAACTGGGCAATGACTAGTGAAGAATTGCAAGAGCTTTTCGCACCGTATGGTGAAGTAACAAGTGCTAAAATTGTTACAGACAAATTTAACAACAATCGTAGCAAAGGTTTTGGCTTCGTAGAAATGAGCGATGATGATGCAGCTCGTACTGCTATCAGTGCTTTACACGATAGCGATATCTCTGGTCGTCAGATTGTTGTGAACGAATCTACTCCTCGTCCAGAAGGCGAAAGAAGAGAAGGTGGATTTAAAAAACGTAGCTTTGGCGGCGGCGGCGGTGGTAACAGCGGCGGCGGTTATGGCGGCGGCGGAAGTCGTGGCGGCAGCGGCGGCGGTTATGGCGGCGGCGGAAGTCGTGGCGGTAGCGGCGGTGGTTACGGCGGTAGCGGCGGCGGTGGAAACCGTGGTGGTGGCGATCGTGGCGGCAACAGTGGCGGCGGTGGTTACAACAGATATTAATTTTATCTAAATAACTTCAATATATATCCTACCCAGTTTTGGGTAGGATTTTTTATGCCCTATAGCCTCGTAAAAATTCCTCTACTACTAATCTTTTTTTACCTTCTAGCTGCATGTCTAATACATAAATAAAACCATCTGCGCAACTAAACTTAAAATAGGTTTTATTATCTGTAACTACTACACCAGGTACTAAACTATGCATTACCAATTCTTTACTGCTCTTAAATATCTTTAGTTTTTTATTATTAAGTGTTGTAAAAGCAGTCGGGTAAGGCGATAAACCTCTTATTAAATTGTGAATCTCGTTAACAGATTTTGTCCAATCTATTACACAGGTTTCTGTAAATATTTTAGGCGCGTGTTTAAGTGAATTGTGAGTAGTAAATGGAGAAATTAGTGTATCATTACTTACATCCTGTGGTATTTCTTCAATTGTACCTTCTGCAAAAGCCCTTATTGTTTTTACCAATGTTTCTGCACCAACTTGTTTCATGCGGTCATGAATTTCACCAACAGTATCATCATCACTAATGGGCATTGTTTGTTGCAGCAAAATATCCCCAGTGTCTATGGCATGTTGTAGTTTAAAGGTGGTTACGCCAGTTTCTTTTTCGCCATTAATTACAGCCCAGTTAATAGGTGCTGCACCACGATATTGCGGTAGTAGCGATCCATGAACATTTATTGTACCCATTGGTGGCATTGCCCAAACGACTTCTGGAAGCATTCTAAAAGCGACAACTACTTGAATGTCTGCTTGTAATGTGGTTAATGCTGCTATAAATTCAGGGTTCTTTAATTTCTCTGGTTGTAAAGTGTGCAAGCCTTTTTCAACAGCATATTTTTTAACAGCGCTTTGGGTTAGCTGCATGCCTCTACCTGCTGGTTTATCTGGTGCCGTAATTACGCCTACAATATTACAGCCGGCCTTAACTAGTGCATCTAATGATGCAACTGCAAACTCTGGCGTACCCATAAAAACTATTCTCAAATCTTGCAATGTCATCGAGCAAATGTAAGATTCAGAATTGGCTAATTTGAAATTCTTAAACTTGTTCACCAAGTAAAAATTTAGGATTTACATTTCTAAATTTATTTATGCCCCATACTATCGTTAAAATCTTTGCTTTTATTTTTGGCAATACTTAAGGTTGTAAACTCGGTGTCTTTTATCATTTTGCCAATAGTTACTATCTGCCCTACATGGTAAGGATAATGTGCTAATTGTCTTAAAATAGCATCTTGAACCTTTAGAGGCTCGGTGCGTATAGTGATTGTTTTATCTACATCGGCTTCTGTAAGTTTTTCTAGGGTTTTTAACATGCAATCCCATCCAATATTCCAAAATGATAGTACATCGGCTTTAGAGAGTGTAATAACAGCAAATTCACTATCTCTATTACGCCATTCTTTTTCACCATCTTCGGTTAAAAAGTTGGTCCATCGGCTAAGCATATTACCATATAGATGTTGCACTATTATCGCAATGCTGTTGCTATCAGGAGATGGTTGAAATAAAAGATCTTTATCTGAAAGTTGTGCAAAGGTTTTATCACCTAAATCTTTATAGTATTTAAAACGTTTAATAGCATCTTTTAAAAAAGTCATACTTTATTTTTTTAATAGATAAATGATAATGCCGAGATAAATATCTTATATTTTGGTGAGTTTTATTTGAAAATTCATCACGAATTCTACACATTATTCTATAACCTTTGTTTCTATCTATTCTAGGCACGTTAATTGCAAAATCTCGCACATATCAACTAATTAACCATGAAAAAAATTGTTTACACTCTGTTATTAGCATCTACTTGTATGTTTAGTGGCTGCGAATCGTTAAAGAATATTGCTAGTAATGTTTTGTCTGATGCCGATGCCGCAAATGCGTTGCGTGAAGCCTTGCTTATTGGTGCTCAAAATGGTACGGCTACTTTGGGCCAAAAAGGTTCTTTTAGTAGAGATGTGCTGCTTGCTGCTATATTGCCAGAGAATTTACAAGGGGTAGTGAAAACACTAGATCAATTGGGGCTTACATCACAACTAGATAAATTTACAAATACTTTAGATAATGCGGCCGTAGAAACGGTAACACGCTCTGCACCCATTTTTGTAAACGGTATTAAGCAAATAAACTTTGTGGATGCAATTGGTATTGTAAAAAATGGCGGTACTGCTGCTACAGATTATTTGCGTAATAAGGTTGGTGATAGCTTACGTAGTGCTGTAAAACCAATTATGAAAACTGCTTTAGACACCTATAAAATTACCCAGGAATGGGATAAACTAGTAGGGCCAGTAAAATTGGTTTTAGGTAATAAAGCCAAGTTAAATTTGAATCTTGATAATATATTGGCTATAGTGGTAACCAATCAAATGTTTAAGAAAATAGAGATACAGGAAATGAATATCCGCACCAACGTGGCAGCAAGAACTTCGCCAACATTGCAACGTGTATTTGGTAAAGATTGGAATACTACTACAAAATAATATTACACTAAAATAAGTCTACTAAAGCCTACAAAATCATCAAGATTTTATAGGCTTTTTTATGCTTTTTTAAGGGCAACATTTTTACCTAGCGTTTTAAATCTATGGCCATTAGATTGAACTAAGGTAATAGCAATATGCCCTGTTTTGCTAGTATTTATATCTTTTACAATGCCATATTTGCCCACATGTTTACCGCCTATTACTTTGCACTCATCACCATCTTGTAGTTGTTGTAGTATATTATTGGTCATAATTATTTTTTATGTTATGATAAATTTAACCATCCCATAGTATATACTTAGTAATTAATAGTGATTCTTAGCACGCTAAAAGCTTTTTCAAGCTTCATCTTTCATGCTTTAACATTCCCACTACAATCTTATCTAGCGGTAAGTCTACATCATCTTTTGTTAACATATCTAAAGTAATCCAACGGCGTACCTCTGCTTGGCCGTTGGGGTCGTTGGTTGCCTCGAGGGCAAAATCGAAACGGGTGGTTTTAACTTCAATATCAGTCGGTACATTGCTGTGTACATAATAATAAATTGAAATAATTTGGTGCCTACTATTAAAAGCAGATATCTGAAAAATATCGGTGGTATAAATATGGTCACCTACGGTTACATCTAGCCCCGTTTCTTCCATAAATTCCCGTTTTAGACAGTCTCTTGTGCCTTCGCCAAACTCTAAACCGCCACCAGGAAATTTAGTAAAATAGCTACCTCGTATAAACTCATCACTAACTAAAATACGGTTTTGGCTATCTTTTAAAATACCATATACCCTTACTGTAAATACCAAGGGCTGCGGAAAAGTGTGTGTTGCTTCCATAGTGTTAGTTGTGGTGTAAAACTACAGTATCAAAAAAAATTATCTCAATTATTGTAAAAAATATTTGCTTACAAGCAACCTGCTTTTTATATGTTACGATAAATTATATGGCTAAAAAACGTAACAGAAAATAATAAAGGAGCCTAAACATAACCAACCCAACTGAAATTTTATTGTCTAAAATTCTAGTATATATCAAATATTCCTATAAGACCTAACGCTGGGCTGGCTGTTATAAACATCTAAAAAATATGATGAAGCTAAAAATTAAATATATATTATCGCTTGCTGTAGTAATTGTTTGGGTGAGTTGCACTTATAAAAAAGAAGTAATAGACTACCCAATTGTAACACCCATAACCTGCGATACCACTAATGTGCGCTATAGTGTTGAAATTGTGGGTATTTTATCTGCCAACTGCTACAGCTGCCATACAGCCCCAGCAAGTGCAGGTGGTGGCAATATTTTAAGTACTTACAATAACCTTAAACCTTATGCTACCGGCGGCTTACTATACCATGTGGTAAATCAAACACCTGGTTACGACCCAATGCCAAAAGGTGGGGCTAAACTAGCTAGTTGCGATATTGCCAAAATACGAACTTGGATTAGAAACGGTGCACCAAATAATTAAATTATGAAAACACAATCATTACTGTTAGTAATGTGGTTACTAACATTTACTGCCGACCAAAAAATATATCAAACCAAGTCGGGTAAGGTGAGTTTTTACTCAGCTGCATTACTAGAAAATATTGAAGCTGTAAACAATCAAGTAGATAGCAAGCTTAGCAATAATGGGCAAATGGTTTTTCAGGTAGCTATTAAAGGATTTAGGTTTGAAAATACCACAATGCAGGAGCATTTTAATGAGAATTATATGGAAAGCGATAAATATCCTAAAGCGGTATTTAAAGGTATTATTACTAATATAGCTGATGTGAATTTTGATAGAGATGGTAGTTATAAAACAATCGTAACAGGCGAGCTAGAAATACATGGTGTAAAACAACCCATTACTGCCTCAGGTAGTATTGATGTTAAAGCTGGTAAGCCTGAAGCAAAAAGTATATTTAAATTAAAGCTTGCAGATTACGGTATCAAAGGCACGCTAATAGGCGATAAAATAGCCAAAGAATTAACTATTACAATTGATTGTAAATACGACTAAGCATAACGATATGATACAAAAAATAACCAGCGTATTAATAGCCATTGCAATTACCAATGTGCTTATGGCGCAAGAGGTAGATTTATTTAAAACTGATACAGATAGTACCAAGCATAAAGAATATGTGGAAGCGACCTTTAAAAGCACACACTTAATTAATGGTCATTCAATAGAAACCACTAAAGGCGGCTTGCTAGATTTTAGAATTTCGCACCGCTTTGGCTTGCTAAACAGTGGTAGTTATAACGCTTTTGGCCTAGATAATGCAACTGAAAGATTGGGATTAGATTATGGTATTACTAATAACATTGGTATAGGTATAGGCAGAAGTACTTTTTTAAAACAGAATGATGCTTTTGTAAAAATCAAATTACTAAAACAAAGTACAGGACCACACGCATCGCCTGTTTCTATTACTGGCTTGGCGGCAGTAATTATGAAAACATTAAAAGATGTTGATCCGAATAGTAAAATTAGCAGTAGCGATAAAACCTCGTATGCCTACCAATTAATTATTGCCCGAAAATTTAGCTCTAAAACATCAGTACAACTGATGCCTACATTGGTGCATTATAATTTAGTACCGCTGGCAAATGACCCGAATGACTTGTATAGCTTAGGTATTGGTGCTAGACAAAAGGTGTCTAAACGATTAAGCATAACAGCAGAATATTACTATCAATTTAACCAGTTTAGTGGGTATTACAATTCATTAGCCGTAGGCGTAGATATTGAAACTGGTGGTCACGTATTTCAGTTGCATTTTAGCAATTCTACTGGTATGACAGAAAGCACATTTATTAATCAAACCTCAGGTAGCTTGGGTGAAGGGGATATACATTTTGGTTTCAATATTTCTCGTGTGTTTAAAATTAAGAAACAGACAATTCATCTGTAAATTGCTTAAAGCTGCCTTACATATTACGCTTACTGGTAAAAGACAACAAAATAAAGTTGATATATCGGGCAACCGCATTGTAACTTTATGCGATAGATATTTAAAATTGTCCCATCTGCTTACTGATATTGACTTACAAGTATTGCTAAAAGACTGTGCTGCCAATAAAAGGGATAGCCAGAAGCAGTTATATGGCTTGTTTTATAGCTACCTAATGTCGATATGCCTTCGATATGCTAAAAATAATGATGATGCCATTGAGATTTTAAATGATGGCTTTTTAAAAGTGTTTAGAGAAATTAGCAAGTTTAATTCAATACATGACAGTCTAATTGCCGATTTTAAAGGTTGGACGAAACGCATAGTTATTTACACAGCTATTGATCATTATCGTAAATACGACAAGCATAATCATCACGCAGATATCAATGATATACATTTAGAAACGGCCGATGCTGATGAAAATCAATTAGAAAAAATTTCTTATAAAGAAATAATAGAGTGTGTGCAACAACTATCTCCCGCTTACCGAACGGTTTTTAGTCTATTTGTGTTGGATGGATTTAGCCACGAAGAAATAGGGGAGCAATTAGGCATTGCGATTGGAACATCAAAATCTAATTTATCTAAAGCCAGACAACATTTGCAAAAAATGTTACTAGCTAAGAATAACTATACCAGATATGAACGTAGAGCAGTTTGATAATGAATTATTTAACCTAAGCCAGCAAGCTGACCAAGCTAATGCGATGCCCATTAACGAAGCCGCATGGCAACGCATGGAGCAATTGCTTGATGGTGATAAAAAGAAGCGCCGATTGGTGCTTTGGTGGTGGCTATTACCTTTGCTGCTAATAGGTATTGGTGTTTTTTTTTATAGAGATAGC
>JAYWCY010000006.1:0-3466 GCA_043780175.1 Chitinophagales bacterium | reverse complement strand
ACCCCTTACCGTGATGGTGGCTGGACGGTGAAACAGTTGGTGCATCATATTGCTGATAGTCATGTTAATGCTTATTGTCGCTTTAAATTGGGTTTAACAGAAACTAACCCAACCATAAAACCTTACGAGGAACAAGAATGGGCATTACTGGCAGATATTGATTTGGTGCCAATTAATACATCTATTACCTTGTTGTATGCATTGCATCAACGCTTACATGCTACCATTGCCACCCTTACAGACGAACAATGGCAAAGAACCGTGTATCATCCTACTAGTGAAAAAACAATGAGCTTATGGCATTTGCTAGGCATGTATGCATGGCATGGCAAGCATCACGTAGCACATATCACCACATTAAAAGAATGTAATAATTGGTAAATGAATAGAGATTTAAGTTGGAAAGTATTATCGAGTAAATATTTAATTAAAGATACCTGGGCCACTATACGTATAGAAAGTTGTGAAACACCCGATGGTCGAATTGTAGCGCCTTACTATGTGTACGAATTTCCTAACTGGGTGACTGCGGTGGCTTTTACCAAAGATGGCAGAGTGATTCTTGAAAGGCAATACAGACATGCTTTGGGTAAAACGATGTACGAAATTCCAGGTGGCTGTGTAGATGCAAGCGATGCCAATTTAGAAGCTGCCATTGCAAGAGAATTATTAGAAGAAACAGGCTTTAGATTTGAGAAGTTTGAGTATTTAGGCACTACTTCCGCCAATCCATCTACCAATACTAATTTAATGCACATGTTTATTGCATTTGATGGCGAATTGGTAGCAGAACAAAAGCTAGATCCTGGTGAAGATTTAGAAGTAATGGTTGTAACAATGGATAAATTTTTGAACTTATTACAGGGTGGTGAATTTATACAAGCCATGCATACGACAGCCATTTATCTAGCATTGCAAAAGCTAGGTAGATTAACGATAAAATAGCCTGTCATGATAAAATTTTTAAAATCAAAAAAATACAGGTTTACACTAACTCTTTTCCTTTACTTTGAAGTAAGAATATAAATATATGACCGACAAAAAATATATTTTAAATAAAGAAGTGGCTGCGCAAAAAATGCAGCGTATGGCTTTAGAAATTGCGGAACAAATAGATGGTGATACAGTGGAATTAATACTGATTGGTGTGAAAAGCAGCGGTATGGTGATTGCTGAAAAAATTGGCGAATTGCTAAAAAGGTACGTTAATTTCCCAATCCGTATTATTGGGTTAAGTCTTAATAAACAATTACCGCAAAAGATAGAATTGAGTGAGGCTAATATTGATTTCAATGGTAAGAATATTATTATTGTAGATGATGTGTCTAACAGCGGTAAAGTTTTGTTATATGCCCTGCAACCACTATTAGCGTTTTATCCTAAGCGTATTCAAACATTGGTTTTGGTAGAAAGAATGCATAAATTGTTTCCTGTAAAATCAGATTATATTGGCTTAACCATCGCCACAACTTTAGAAGACCATATTCAAGTAGAGGTATCAAATGGTGAGGTAGTAGGGGCTTTTATTTAATAGACGTTTATTATTTATATAAAATGCTTTTATTTGTAATCAATGATTATATAATCTTCGTACATAAACTTGCCCATTTTAAAACCTAAAATTACAATCATATGAATGCTGTTGCAGAACAAAACGTAAAACTTTGGCTTGAAGGCAATTACGACGATGCGACCAAACACACCATTAAACAATTGCAAGCTGATAATCCAACAGAATTAGAGGATAGTTACTACCGTAATTTGGAGTTTGGTACAGGTGGATTGCGTGGTATTATGGGTGTTGGTACCAATCGTATGAATAAATACACAGTTGGTATGGCTACTCAAGGCTTTTCTAACTATTTAAGAAAGGTTTTTGGTAGCCAAGAAATTAAAGTAGCTATTGCACATGATAGTCGTAATAATAGTCGCTTTTTTGCCGAAACGGTAGCCAACGTGTTTGCTGCAAATGGTATTAAAGTGTTTTTGTTTGATGCATTAAGACCAACACCTGAGTTGAGTTTTGCTATTAGAACATTGGGTTGTAAAGGTGGTGTGGTTTGTACAGCTAGTCATAATCCCAAAGAATATAACGGTTATAAAGCCTATTGGGATGATGGTGGTCAGTTAGTACCGCCACACGATAAAAACGTGATTAAAGAAGTAGAAGCGATACAAAGTGTGGATGATGTAAAATTTACTGGTGGTGAAGCCAATATTACCATTATTGGTAAGGATATGGATGATGCATATATCAGCATGGTAAAGGGTTTAAGCGTGTATCCTGATGTAATTGCTGCACAACACGATTTAAATATTGTGTACACACCAATTCACGGTACAGGTATTATGTTAGTGCCAAAAACATTGGCTGCATTTGGGTTTACCAATGTAAATGTGGTAGAAGCACAGGCTACACCAGATGGTAATTTTCCTACCGTTGTATATCCAAACCCAGAAGAAAAAGAGACCATGAGTATTGGTTTGGCGCAAGCAAAAGCTACTGATGCAGATATTTTATGTGGTACAGATCCTGATGCGGATAGAGTAGGTGTTGGTGTTAAAAACCACAAAGGCGAGTGGGTGCTTATGAATGGTAACCAAACGGCTGTCTTAGCTATTGCTTATATGCTTGAAGCACGTAAAGCAAAAGGTATTGCACAGCCAAATGATATGGTTGTAACTACTATTGTAACATCAGAAATGGTGAATGTATTAGCAGCGAAAAATAATGTGGCTTGCTACAATGTATTAACTGGGTTTAAATGGATTGCAGAGAAAATTAAAGAATTAGAGGGTGTAAAAAACTACGTGATTGGTGGCGAAGAAAGCTTTGGTTTAATGATTGGTGACCAAGTACGTGATAAAGATGCAGTAAGTTCTGTGGCCTTAATGTGCGAAATGGCAGCTTACGAAAAAGCGAAGGGTAGAACCTTGTTCGATAAAATGATTGACTTATATATTGAATATGGTTTTTATCTTGAAAATCTCATCAGTATCACCAAAAAAGGAATGAATGGTCAGAAAGAAATTGCTGATATGATGGAAGGGTACCGCACCAACCCACCAGTAACTATTAATGGTAGTAAAGTAGCTACATTACTTGACTATGAGTTATCTGTAGGTAAAAACTTACTTACTGGTGAAACATATATTATTGAATTGCCTAAGAGTAATGTGTTACAATTTATTACTGAAGATGGTAGCAAAATTTCTGCTCGTCCAAGTGGTACCGAACCTAAGATTAAATTCTACTTTAGTGTAAATTCAAGTTTAGATAAACGAGAAGATTTTGATGCTAAAAATGCAGAATTAGAAGCTAAAATTGAAGCAATCATTGAAGATATGAAGCTAAAATAGCGCTTATTTATTAAGCTATTTTAAAAGCCGCCCATTAAATTAAGGCGGCTTTTTTATGTAATGATATATGGGCGCTACGTCTATTATATATTTTTTTCTTTATGTA
>JAYWCY010000005.1:0-15983 GCA_043780175.1 Chitinophagales bacterium | reverse complement strand
TAAAGTAGAAGGTTTAAACTATCAAGATGTGGCAGACGTCATGAACGTTACAGTTGCATCGGTAGAAGCCTATTTACACAGAGCTAAGGAAAATTTACGCAAGCAATTAATAAGTTATTATACCCAAACATCTAAATAATACACCATGAATATTAAACATATACATGACCAAGTCAACGCGACTTTGCACAGCATTGATACATTGTCACGAGCAGAAATACCGCCATTTTTTTATACCAGATTACTAGCAAGATTAGTTAAACAACAAGCGCCTACTAGGTGGCAAATATTTCTTATATGGCTCACCAAACCAGCGTTTGTTGTAGTAACATTATCATTGTTTGCCTTATTAAATATCACTGCCATCACTATAACACTTACAGACAAGCAACAGCGCAAAACAATATCTGAAAACAGCACCTTGCAAGGCTTTGCACAAGAATATAATTTATCAATACCAACTGTTTACAACGATAAAACGGACAGAAAATGAGTTACTTTAACAGACATAAATGGTGGCTAATTGCAGTAGCAGTGCTACTGATTATTAATACGGCTACACTTACCATATTTTGGATGGAAAGAAAAGGCCAGGGCTTACTATTGGGTTCGCACCCAAAAGGTGGTGACGCTAAAGCATTCTTAATTAAAGCATTGGCACTTGACAGTTTGCAACAAGTACAATATTTAACATTAATAAAAGCCCACCGTGACGGTGCAAATACCATAAAAAAAGAGTTAAAGAATGCCAAAGATGCACTCTTTCACTTACTAGCGGATAGTACTGTAAACGAAATTGTTGTTGAGCAAGCTGCTGACAGAGCTGCTGCCAAAGAAACAGAGCTTGACTTACTCACTTTCAAGCATTTTCAGCAAGTACGCAGTATTTGCACACCTCAGCAAAAAATAAAATTTGATACTATTATAGAAAGTGTGGTTAAAATGATGGGGCCTAATCAACAAAACCCGCAAGGGCCACCGCCGCCCAATAAAATGGAACAAGGCGAAAGACCCAATGGCCCACCAGAAAATGGTGAAGGACCACCGCCACCTCATGAACAAAGGCCACCACCAAGAGATTGATTAAAAATTGGCACAGAAATATCTATAACAATTAATAGACTATAAATTTAAAAAAAATACCCCGTTTACCTAAACCCCTATACGCTTGCTTGACGGTCTCTTTTAAAGAGGCCGTTTTTTGTGCTTAGTTCTCACAAAGCAACAAAGAAGACAAAAATAGTAAAGCAAAGGTTTTTTACACTAAACGCATCTGATACAATACAATTAACGACATAAAATAAACACATGAAAAAACAAACAGTCATTGTAGCAGCCATGCTATTAATACTAGGGATTGTAAAAGCGCAGCCAGGTCAAGATGGCAAACCACCCAAACCACCAACCCCTGAAGAACGTCTGAAACATGTTACAGAAGAATTGAACAAAGAACTAACCCTTACTACGACCCAAAAAGAAAAAGTATTGGCAGCATACAAGGCATTTTTTGCAGACATAGAAAAAAATAGAAGCAAAGATGGCAAGCAACCTCCGCCTCCACCACCGCCACCAACTGTAAGCAAAGAAGTAGCAGATAAATTAAGTGCTGAAAGAGATGCAAAAATTAAAGCGATATTAACCCCAGAGCAGTACAAAAAATATGTAGAAGTAGAAAAAACATTACGCCCAAAACATGGCGGCAGACCAGATGAAGTTGGGTCACAAAAACCGCCGAAAGACTAATAAACCTTGGCTATTGAAGATGGCTTTAAGCTTAGCATCTGCTGTAACAAGCAGATGCTTTTTGTTGTAGAAAATATTCGCACAATATTACTGGTACTATTAGAACTATTGTATTAGTGGCTGTAAGATGTTATCATTATTTTACTACAATAACTAGGCAGTTGGAGGTCGATTAGTATTATGACAGCTTCGTTAAACAAGAAGGCTATTGAAAAACAATGATGTTTTCTCGACAGCCTACTTAAATTTACTTTGTGTCTACTGTGTCTATATGGTAGATATACTTCTTGCAATACCCATTTCTAAACCCCGTAATTCTGCCAAGCCACGTAACCTACCAATGGCAGAATAACCCGGATTGGTTGTCTTTTTTAAATCATCTAGCATTTGATGGCCATGATCTGGACGCATTGGTATAGATACATTTCTGGCTTTCATGACACCAATAATTTCTTTTACCACCGCATACATATCTACATCACCTTCTAGGTGGTTATCCTCGTAAAAATCACCAAATACATTGCGTTTTGTACTGCGCAAATGGATGAAGTTAATTCTATCGCCAAACTGCTTTACCATAGCTGGCAAGTTATTATCTGGCCTTACACCAAACGAGCCTGTACAAAAGCACAAACCGTTGCTTAACGATGATACAGCCTCTACTATTGCTGCGAAGTCTGATGCAGTGCTTACCACGCGTGGCAAGCCCAAAATACTGTATGGTGGATCATCTGGATGAATCACCATTTTAATATTGCTTTCATCTGCTACTGGTATTACTTGCTCCAAAAAGCAGATGAGGTTTTGGCGCAATTTATTTGCATCAATATCTTGATAAGCATCTAACGCTTGTTGAAATAATTGAAGCGTAAAGCTTTCTTCACTGCCTGGCAACCCTGCAATAATATTGCGTTGCAGCAATAATTTGTCATCATCAGTCATCTCACCAAACCTAGCTTCTGCCCTGCTTAATTCTTCTCTAGTATAATCTTTTACAGCATCTTTCCTTTTTAAAATAAATACATCAAAAGCCACAAATGCAGCTTTCTCAAAACGTAAGGCTTTACTACCATCTGCTACTGTATAAGCAAGGTCTGTTCTTGTCCAGTCGAGCACTGGCATAAAGTTGTACGTTACGATATGAATACCACAATCACTTAAATTTTTAAGTGATTGCTGATAGTTGGTAATATAGGTTTGATAATGTGTTGCTTGTGTTTTAATGGCTTCATGTACAGGCACACTTTCTACAACATCCCAAGTAAGCCCAGCAGCTTCGATCTCTTTTTTGCGCTTTGTAATTTCTTCAACCGTCCAAACTTCCCCATTTTTAATATGATGCAATGCGGTTACCACACCTGTGCAACCAGCCTGACGGATATCAGATAAACTCACAGGATCATTGGAGCCATACCACCGCATGGTTTGTATCATTTGGTTATTATGCATATCGCTAATGTTTTATGGTAGAAATAAATTTTGACAAAGAGAATTGTTTAAAGAGATAAATGCAAATTTTTATACCCACTAAATTGAACTGATTTTAACAGAAAATACGGGCAACCATTTTAATACACTTTTTTGGCACGATTATTTAAGATGTTTTGTTAAAATAAATACCATGAGAAGTTTACTTTATTTAATCGCAATTATTCTTGTTATAGGTTGGTTGTTTGGTTTTTTCGTTTATAATACCGGTGGTATTATACATGTACTGTTAGTAATTGCAGTAATTGCCTTGTTGCTAGGTATTATTAAACGAGCGTAGCCGACTACCAATTCTAAGAAATTATATTGCCTTATTGAAGCAATGATTAACCTTGTCGAATAGCAACTGTTCGTTGAGTAACATAGTAACGTTAACGAATTGTTCTATTTGACATTTTAACAAGTTATTGTAGTAACAACGTTGTTGGTGGCATTGAATTAGGTCATTAATTTATTACTGCTGGCACTAACTTTTTGGTAAATAATCTTTGCAGGGCAATTAAAGAGATAGCTACAAAAACCAATGCAGCTAAAGCTTCTGTTGCAAGCATGTATTTACTGCCATATTTGTCATGTACCCAACCATCTATGTAAGTGACATACACAACAGGGATATTGGCTAGGGATGAAATCATAGCATATTTGGTAGCTGCCAATTTAGTACCAGTTGCATACAATGCTAATGCAGAAAATGCTGCATTAATTAATCCGTAACAAAATGAATAGCCAAGCACACCTGTGATATAAACCTCCGATTTAAAAGGTAATAAGGCCATTCCAAGTGTAACGATTGCAAATAATGATCCTGAGCCTAAATATGCCCACCAAACACCTTTTTTGTCCGCTATCCAGCCACCTATTACACAGCCTAAGGCGCTAATAACACCACTTAAAGCACCAGTAATTAATGCAATAGTATTTGCTTTTACATGCCATTCGCCAGCTATTGCCGACCACAAATAAGACGCTGAAGCTGTGCCGATGGGCATGCATATTAGTACCATCACAAACAGTAAAATGGGCACTTTAATCATGCTTAATAATTCCTTACACATTACCTGCATTTCTTGTTTAAAAGTACTGGCACTGCTACTAGTAACATCTGTAATTAAAAAAATTACTAGCGCAGAGATGAGGGATACAAGACATAAAAATATACCAGACATTGCAATACTATAATTCGTAGCAAGCCATAAGCCTGCGCCACCACCAAAACCTACGCCACCCAAATTGCCCGCTTGATACCAACCACCTACCATACCTTTTTTACTTGCATGTATTCTTATGGCCATTAAACCGCCTAAAGGCAATACTACAAACGTGGCTGCTACTTGGGACAAAAAAACAACACTTGTGATAAGAGCGGTATGTTTTAAATCGTAAGGTAAAAAGCATAATAGAAATAAAGTGGCTACACATGCAAGTACACCTATCCAATACCATTTTCGCAAGCTTAAAGTAATATCTGCCACTGGCCCCCATAAGAATCTACAAACATTAGAAAAAATACCAATTGCAGCAATAGTACCCGTTGCCTCCACTGAAAACCCATTTTTGATAAGAAAATACGGCAGCACCACATTTGCAAAACCAATACTAATACCATAAGGCAATACCAAAAAGAAAAAATAATATGGCTTTGTGAAAGATTGTTGGCGCATTATTAGCAGTTAATGCACCAATTTAGTAACAATCTTTCACTTACCAATATTTATAAGCTTTAGCTCACTGGTATCAACGCTGGCTGAGATATTTCGCCAGGTATGGTTAATGCTTGAAGCAGAGTTTCTACCTCTACCAATTGTGCACGCATATCTAGTATGTACTTAGTGCTTTCTTTCTTGAAATATTGCGTTAATTCCTGATAATAACTAATCCCTTTTAATAAATTTTCTTTAAAAGTTTTTAACTGTCTCGTTTTAGCAGTTGTAAGATTGGCGCAGCTTTTATCTATTTCGTTTTTTAAATAAGCCACATACAAGTTCAATTCATTTACAAATATATTTGGGCGGTACACAGTATTTAAAATATCGATACGACCATAAATAAAATCAACCATTTGCTTTAGTGAAAAAATTCCTGAGAAATAAGCAAGGTTTGGACCAGGGCAAACCAACACAGCCTTACTTACTTTATGCAAGGGCTCTATATAATTACACAATAATGCAGATGTTCCCAAACCTTCGCATAAGCAATCTTTTTCAATAATATTACCCACCTCTTTTGCAATAGATTCAGCTATAACTTTATCATCGGTTGCACCCCGCAACAATTGATTAATTTTTAAATGTTGGTATTTTCTAGAGGCTGTACAAATTGGTTGTTCAGAAAACTCGGTATTAGAAATTAAATATTTTTTAGTACAAGGACTACCAGGCCTACCATCTGCTATTCGCTGTAAACGTTGTGTTTCAGAAGATGCTTTTTTGAAGCTATTAAAGGGCACACCTAAAGGTGAAATGCCACTTAAATAATAATCTTGTGGCTTAGCATTCGCAAGGTTTTGTAAGGTATCATCATCTACATTGGTAGCTTCTGGTACCAATAAAAATGGGCTACCCCAACCAGTACTACTTGCTAAATAATATTTTAGTAAAAATTGATCTTCATTGGCTGTGCCAATACCACCTTGCACTGTGATACGCAATGGAGGTGTTGCAGCAAAAACTGGTTGTGCCTTGGCCACCAAAGCTTGATTACATATGACAAACAATTCAGTTTCTAAAGCCGTTTTATTTTGTTTAAATGCTTCTAAAATGGGTCCAAGTAATAAACCGTCGGTTGCAAACGCGTGACCACCACAATTTAACCCGGATTCAATTCGAAATTCAGATACCCAAATGCCTTTTTTAGCCAATATTTTGCCTTGTGTTAATGCAGAGCGATAGTCACTTACTTTTAATATCACTTTCTTTTTTACAAGGCCTTTGGCATCTGGAAAAAAGTCGTTGAATTTATCAATATAAGCGTACAATCTAGGATTGTACCCAGCAGAAAATACAATAGAAGAATTTAAATTACTATTTGCAAAGCCACGCAACCCTGCCAATGCATCAGAAAATTCTGATGGCAATAGCTCACCGGAATTACCATAATTGTCTTTATCTACTTTACTCATTAAATTCACATCAATGGCACCTGGTACAATAGCAGCTCTCAATTGGATTTGTAACGCTTGCTGAATTAATAAGTCATTAGTGGTAATCATTTGCAAATAGGTTTGTTTAATAGGCAAATGGTTGGGTAGCAATTCAAAATATTTAGTTATTTCTGTGCTAGCTTCAAAAGGTAAATCCATTAATATGGCCACTTGCTTATCTACAATATACTTCAATAAGTTTAAATACGATTCTATCCGTTTTGCTCTATAATCTTCCTCAATATTGCTAATAAATTGATAAGGCAACTGATATTGCTTGCAATAAAATGACCGCATTTGCTCTGTCAACTCATCTTCTACAATAGATACCACAGACGAAATACCAAAACGTGCCACTTTTATAGGTGTATCAATGCTAAAGCCTAAACCCATAACAGGAATGTGAAATGTGTGTAATGTTGGCGAAATCATAAAACAATTTTTGACTTAAAAATAGAGCAGAGTTCTAAACCCTTACTGCAAAAGTGTATTAAAGCAAACGTTGAGAAAATGATATCAATCATGTTTCGAAAAATTTAGGAAAATAAACATGACAATAATAAAGCATAAAAAAAAACTCTGGTAAAAAATGGTACTTTCATTATGCCATAAAACATTTCTAAATGAGTAAAGATCAAACTGCCGACCTGTTAACTTTTCTTTCACCTTTTGGCGAAGACATTACAGAATTGGTATTATGGCTAAGAGATTTTGTATGGGATTTATATCCGCAAACAAATGAATTAATTTACGATAATTATAATGCCGTTGCTTTTGGCT
This sequence comes from Chitinophagales bacterium, assembly GCA_043780175.1. Classification (GTDB taxonomy): domain Bacteria; phylum Bacteroidota; class Bacteroidia; order Chitinophagales; family Chitinophagaceae; genus Parasediminibacterium. The sequence goes on along the minus strand of JAYWCY010000005.1, from coordinate 8,833 downwards.
GGTCGCCAACAGATAGAGTTGGACATACTTTTTGCAATATTGCTGTTGGCAGAACTAGTAAGAATATTCACTTTGGATTTTATTGGGGCAGCCAAATTAATGACCCTCAAAATTTACTTATTGGCAATGGTAATCAATACCGCTACTTATTGGTAAAAAACAAGAAAGATTTCCCTAAAACTTATCTTACACAATTAATAAAAGAAGCCTATGCCAACTCGCTGGTAAAAGTGACAAACCCAAAACAACTAATGGCAGGGGCTACCATTACCAAATCAATTGCTACTGTAAAACGGGAAAAGAAAGCTGAAGTGGCAAAGCCAAAAAAATAACGCGTTTCTATTTAATTTATTATTAGGCATATTTAGAGAGAAAAAATAAAGCTAACCTAATTGAAAAACTATGTTCAAAAAATATGAGCAATAGCTTCACTTATTTTAAAGAAACAAGTGAAAGTGACTTTAAATAAAACATGGCTTCAAAAATTTTGAAGCCATGTTTCATATATCTGTTGGATGTTGGTTTATTAATTACTAAACAACCCTTTTAGTGAATTCATAATATCGCCACTACTTTGTTGCGATTGACCACCACCTGTAAACTGACCAATCAGACTTTGAACATCTAAATTACCACCACCTACTTTACTTACTATATCTTGAAGGTTAAAACTACTATCGTTAGGGTCGTTTGTTTTGTTTACAAATGTCTGTAACACAGTTGGTATTAAATTGCCAGCAATATTAGTAGCCCTGCTTGGGTCAACACCAAATTTGTTCATCAAATCGCCTACAAACCTGCCTTGAATATTTTGCACAATACGACTATTAGCAACATTGCCACCATTAAAAAGGCTCATGATATCGCCAATATTACCGCTAGATGCAGTATTTTTTAAGCCATCAAAAATAGATGACGTTGCAGAAGCAATGGCTTCATCGTTACGCTCGGTTGGTATTACAGGATTATTAATAATCGCTTCGCCTGCATGTTGTTTTACCAAATCTAATAAGTTGTCTAGCATCGTTGTTAGGTTTATTTATTAGCAAAATAGAAGAAAATATGTATCAGATAAACATATTTAATAGCATTATTTAGTATTAACAGAAATTGTCTTCCACATTTCATTTGCTACCAATACATTACCAGCATTGGTAAGATGCACACCATCAACTGTTAAGATGCCTTTTTCTACATTATTAGGATTATTGGCCTTTAAATAATCAGCAAAAGCCACACGTAAATCACACACTGGCAATGACAAGTTTTTAGCCATATTTCTTACAATATTGCTATAATAATTCAAATCGCCATCTTGCAAATTTGTCATATCATTTTTTTCGCCAATTACAGTTGGCGTACAAAGAATGACCTTGATATTTTGGGCCTGTAATTTCTTAATAATGGCTCTATAAAACTGCTCATACTTTTTAGGTTCAGTACCCGTACCAGATGTGGTTTTGTGCCACACATCATTGATCCCAATATAAATAACGACAACATCCGGCTTTTTATCCAGCACATCTTCCTCTATGCGTAAGTACAAATCGTACACTCTATTGCCACCTACACCTGCACCCATTAGCTCGTAATTATCGCCCATGCCTTGCATTTTTATGAGGCTATCCATTTTAGGTATAAAGCCGTTTTTGCCTGCGCCTTGCTGGGTAATTGAATCACCAAAAAATACGACCTTAGTTTTCTTTGGTTGTGTGATAAATGACATACAAGCGATTGAAGTAATAATAATGATGGTTTTTGTTAGATGTTTCATTTGTAATGATTGTTTTTATGAATTATATATTATAAAACTTAACTGCATTTAAGCCAAAAAAATTGGCTTGTTCTGTTTCAGAAAATCCATGAAAATACTTGGTAACAATATTAAGCATTCGCTCATAATCTGCTGCTACCAAACACACTGGCCAATCAGAGCCAAACATGATTCTATCTGTACCAAAAGCATTCACCACTATATCAAGATACGGCGTAAAATCTTCGAATTTCCATTGTTGCCAATCGGCTTCTGTAACCATACCAGAGATTTTACAACTCACATTTTTGAACGTAGCTATTGCTTCAATATCTTTTTGCCAGCCGGCTATTGTTTGGTGCTTAATATCAGGTTTTGCAATATGATCTATCACAAATTTTTGATGGGGGAAAGCTTGTACAAACTGAGGTATATATTTCAATTGGTCAGGAAAAATTAAAATATCGTACGTAAAATTATATGCTGCTAATTTACTGATACCATTCATGAATTCAGGTTGTAACATTAGGTCTCTTTTAGGTTCGCCTTGCAGCACGTGCCTAAAGCCTTTCAATTTTTTGAAGCTACTGTAATAAGCCAACCTTTCTTCTATATTATCGGCTTGTAAATCTACCCAACCAACCACACCTTTTACGAAGTCATTTGAGCTAGCATTATTTAACTGAAAGTAGTTCTCAGCTTCTGTTTGGTCGCTTTGTACAGTAACACAACCATCTATATTATTTGCCTGTAAAAGAGGCCATAAATCTTGCGGCGAAAAGTCTCGTTGAATCACAGCCATCTCAGCATTTATCCAACTGTCTCTCACTGCATCAAATTGCCAAAAATGTTGGTGTGTATCTATTTTCATATGCTAGAAAAATAAAGATGATCATTAGAAATAAAATGATGTTACAAAGTAAGTTAAAGAGCGTATTTGTGCATTGTAAAATTATAAATAAAAAAGCCTTTATTATTTTTAGTAATAAAGGCCTTGATATATTAAATAAGCACACTAAACTTCCACCATTTTCATCTTTGGTACTAATAAATGCATCACTAGCCAACCAAGTAAATAGGCGCTACCACATATAAAGAACATGATGTAATAAGCCGTTTGAATTTGATTGATACCTTCATAATAAACAAACATTCGCTTTTGCACCAAGGCAGATAATAAAATACCCCCAAGACCACCAGCCATACCGCCCAAGCCGGTTACAGAACCAATAGTACGTTTAGGAAACATATCTGACACAGTAGTAAAAATATTAGCACTCCAAGCTTGGTGCGCTGCAGCTGCAATACCTATTACAATGATAGCGTACCACATATTCATATTTCCTAATATTTGTGCAAATACAATTGGCAACACGCAGAACGCATAAATTAACATAGACGTTTTACGTGCTTTAAAAGATGCCATGCCATTATTGATAAATCGTAACGGTAACCAACCACCACCAATACTACCAAAGCTAGACATGATATAAACAATAGCCACTGGCAAACTTACTTGTGTACCTTTTAAACCATATTGTTTGCCTAAAAAATCTGGCAACCAGAAAAGATAAAACCACCAAATTGGATCGGTTAAAAACTTGCCTAGTACAAAAGCCCAGGTTTGTTTAAAACTTAATAATTTACCCCAAGAGATGGGTACTTTATTTTCTACTAAATTTTGATCTTCGGTATCACTATTGATATAGTCTAATTCTGCTTGCTTAACTTTTTTGTGTTTTGCAGGTACATCATACACGACAAACCAAAGTATTAACCAAATAAACCCTATAGAACCTGTAATTAAAAAAGCAGCTTGCCACCCAAGACTTTCAGCAATTAATGGCACAGTTAATGGTGCTATAATTGCGCCAATATTTGCACCAGAATTAAATATGCCTGTAGCAAACGCTCTTTCTTTTTTAGGAAACCATTCGGCAGTAGTTTTGATGGCGGCGGGAAAATTACCAGCTTCTGTAACCCCTAAAAAAGCACGTGCTACACCAAAACCAAATGTACTTTTAACAATAGCATGACCTATCGCCGCAAGACTCCAAAGAAAAGTAGCCAATCCATACCCTAGCTTGGTACCCAATCTATCTACAATTCTGCCTGCACCTATTAAACCCAAAGCATAAGAGAATTTAAAAGCAATTTCAATATCGGCATAGTCACCAGCATTCCAGTGAAATTCTGTTGTTAAATAAGGCTTTAGCAGAGAGATCACAGCTCTATCTAAATAATTGATAGTTGTAGCAAAAAATACCAATGAACAAATTGTCCATCTATATTTTCCTATTATTTCATTTGTTTCTTTCATATAGCAATTTGAAATTTATGATTTGAAATTTGTGATTTGAAATTCATTGTACATCGCACTTCAAACATCGTACATATTTACACCCCACCAAATATAGAGAACCCGCCATCTACACAAATCATTGCGCCAGTTACAAATTTACTCGCATCGCTTAACAACCACACAATAGCACCTTGCAATTCATCAGGATTGCCAAAGCGTTTAAAAGGTGTTTGTTTAATGACAGCTTCACCTCTTTCGGTATAGCCGCCTTCTTTCTTAGTTAATAAATAACGGTTTTGTTCCGTTAAAAAGAAACCTGGTGCTAAAGCATTCATGCGAATGGTATCGCCATATCTATTAGCCATTTCTACTGCAAACCATTGGTTATAACAATCTACTGCTGCTTTACCCATATTGTAGCCCAACACTTTGGTAATAGCTCTTTTAGAATTCATGGATGATATGTTTACGATACTACCATTACCTGTTTTGGCAATGGCATCACCAAACACCTGCGTAGGTATAATGGTACCCCAAAGGTTAATATCAGTGGTTCTGCGCATCCCTTCAATACTCATGTTAAACACATCGTCAGTTGGTTGCAATACGCCATCTGGCATATTACCACCAGCAGCATTTACAAGGCCATCTATTTTACCAAAAGCATCTAGCATTTGTTGCTTACATATACGCAATTGCGCCTCATCTAATACATCAGCCACTAAAGCCAAAGCCTTACCACCGGCAGCATTAATAGCAGCAGCACGTTCTTCGGCTATTTCTTTTTTTCTACCTAAAATACCTACTGCACCGCCAGCTTCTACAATGGCATCAATAAAAGCACCACCTAAAATACCAGTACCACCTGTAACCACTATTACTTTGCCTTTTAGGCTAAATGAATCTAAAATGTTCATCAAATTATGAATTATAAATTATGAATTATGAATCTTACAGCAATGTTGCAATGGGTGTTGGATCCATATCAGTAAACTCTTTATTCTCGCCAGCCATTGCCCAAATAAAGCTGTAGTTACCTGTACCACAACCAAAATGTACACCCCAACTTGCAGACACAATTGCTTCATTGTTCGCAACAATTAAATGTCTTGTTTCTTGTGGTTCTCCCATCATATGAAATACACGTTGATCTGCTTTTACATCAAAGTAAAAATATACTTCACTGCGTCTATCGTGTGTATGTGGCGGTACGCTGTTCCAAACGCTGCCACTTTTGATCATAGTAATACCCATTACTAACTGGCAACTTTGTATACCATCGTTATGAATGTATTTGCACAAACTTCTCTCATTACAGGTTTCTTTAGCACCCAATTCAAGTACTGTTGATTCTGCGATGGTCATTAAAGTAGTAGGATAAGTTTGATGCGCTGGTGTAGATAATAAGAAGAAGACAGCCGGTTCACTTGCATTTGCGCTAGCAAAAGTTACGGCTTTTACGCCTTTGCCAATGTATAGGCAATCATGTTTATTTAAAATATAAGCAACCCCATCAGCAGTTACAGTACCAGCACCACTACCTGTATTGATAATACCAATTTCCCGTCTTTCTAAAAAATAGTCGCTTTTTAAATTTACAAAGGTTGATAATGTCAATACACTACTAGTAGGCTTAGCAATACCAGCCACCATCCGGTCGTAATGCATATAAGTCAGTTCTATCGCATCATTTTTTTCTATCCCACTTAGCAAAAATTGTTCTCTTAATTGTTGTGTTGTATAATGTTTTGCATCGTTATAATGTACACTGTGCAAGGTTTTTAAAGAAATAGCACTCATTAGAAAGTATTTAAGTTAATTGAATTACACAGCCTGAGATAACCTTACATCAAGCAATTGCGGCGTAAGTTGAACAAAATAAATGGTAGTGAATAACTTTTTTGCGTAAACGTTTTCGGTTAAATAATTATCTTAAATTAAAGGATAATTATCATTTCTAAATGCGAAGTTTTAAAATATGTACCAGTAATATCGTTACTTTGAAGTCGTAGATCTAACGATTATGGCTAAAATTGATATTAAAGGACTTGCAAGAGAATTAAATATTTCGGCTTCTACGGTGTCTCGTGCATTAAGAGATAGCCATGAAATAAGCAAAGCTACCATAGATAAGGTAAAAGCTTTGGCCGAAAAGCTCAATTACCAACCACATCCTTATGCGGGTAGTTTGAGAAAAAACAAAACCAAAACCATAGGCATTGTTGTACCGGAAGTATCTAATAATTTCTTTGCAAAGGTGTTTAGTGGTATTGAAATTGTGGCGCAAGAAAACAATTATCATGCATTAATTTACCTTACACACGATGATTATGAAAAAGAAAAATCTATTTTAAGACACTTAGAAAGTGGCAGAGTAGATGGCGTTATTATGAGTATCGCTTCTAACACCGTAGACCATCATCATATTGAAACCTTAATTGAAGCCGGTATACAAGTGGTATTTTTTGACCGCATTGGCGAATCTTTTTCTAGTACAAAAATTACAACCGACGATTATAACAGTGCCTATAAAGCCACTGTGCACTTAATAGAACAAGGTTGTAAAAAGCCATTACATATTACTAGATTTTTACATCAAACAAATACAAAATATCGTAAAAAAGGATTTATACAAGCTTGTAAAGATTATCATTTACCAATAGAAGATAATTGGGTAGTAGAATTGAATGATGATACTATTATTGAAGCTACTTTGACTGATATTTTAAAAAGTAAAGATAGACCAGATGGTATTTTCTCTGCAGTAGAAACGCTATCGCTATACCCCTATAAAGTGTGTAAGGATTTGGGCATTCAAATGCCGCAGCAGATAAAATTTGTAAGTTTCTCTAATATGGATGCCGCCTCTTTTTTAGTACCCGCATTAACCACGGTTACGCAACCAGCTTTTGAAATTGGCAAAGCCGCAGCAACTATTCTTTTTCAACAACTTGAGAAAAAGAAAAGAGGCGCAGGTACAGTAGACAATGTATTTCCATCTACACTAATAGTGAGAGAATCATCTATAAAATAATAAATAATTGGACTATTTAATTAGGTTACAATACCCGAAGCGATGATTTCAGCTACAATCGTTTCGGGTGTTTTAGTAATTGACACTACCAATGCATCGGTTGGCACTTCTAATGTTTCAAACTGAGATTGTAATAAACTGGCTTGCATAAAATGTCCTTTTCGTTGTTGCAAGCGCTGCAACAATTCCTCATAACTGCCTTGTAAATACACATATTGCACTAAGTTATCCAACCCATTGGACAATACATTACGATAATTATTCTTTAATGCAGAACAAGCAATGATGCAACCTTTTACTAGTAATTGTGCTTGTATTAATTGGTGCAGTCTCTCTAACCAACCTTGCCTATCAGTATCATTCAAAGGCTTACCAGCAGCCATTTTTGCAATATTAGCCTGCGAATGAAAATCATCCCCATCAAAAAAAGGAATGCCTGTAGCATTAGATAATAAAGCCCCAATAGTTGATTTACCAACACCACTTACACCCATAATAACTATTGCAATATTTTTTTGCTGGCTCATAAATTTTGCTTCTATCTTTAAAACCTAACGACTAATTATTTATGTTATTCATACTACTCGCCTGCTTACTGCTACTTATAGTCCTTATTTCTGCCTTGAAAGTAAATCCATTTATTGCATTTATGTTAGTATCTATTGTTACAGGGTTAGCGCTAGGTATTTCGCTTGATGGCATCACCAAATCTATACAAAAAGGCATTGGCGACATGCTAGGTTCAATACTTATTATTATTTGTGCTGGTGCTATGGTGGGTAAGCTTGTTGCCGAAAGCGGAGCTGCACAAGTGATTTCAAGTAAAATGATGCACATTTTTGGTGAGAAATATATTGTATGGGGGCTTGTTAGCACTGGCTTTATTATTGGCATCCCTCTATTTTACAATGTGGGATTTGTACTAGCCATCCCTATCATTTTTGCACTGGTGTATCAGCATAAATTACCCGCTGTTTATGTAGGCTTACCTATGATGGCATCTTTATCTGTAGCGCATGGTTTTTTACCACCACATCCTTCACCAGCTGCATTGGTTATTATTTTTCATGCTAATATGGGTAAAACATTACTGTATGGTTTAATGATAGCCATACCTGCCATTATTATTGCAGGACCGTTATTTGTACAAACTTTAAAAAATATTAAACCAATAAATAGTGTAAATACATTTACACCTACTGCTTTACCTGCTATATTACCAAGTACTGTCAATAGTTTTTTATCTGCTTTGTTGCCTGTAGCATTATTAGCCATTACAAGTGTTGTATCATTTTTAGTACCAGCCAATACTGTAATTGCTATTTGGTGCAAATTTTTAAGCGATCCACCTATTGTGATGCTTATTACGCTACTTGTAGTAACAATCTCGCTTGGTATACAACAAGGCAACACTATTAACAATATTATGAAACTATATGAGGCAGGGGTAAAAGATATTGCCATGATTGTACTTATCATAGGCGGTTCTGGTGCCTTAAAGCAAGTACTACTAGATAGTGGCGCTAGCAACCAAATAGCATTACTATTTCAAAGTTTGCATGTTCACCCATTAGTATTAGGTTGGTTAATTGCAGCAACTATTAGAGTTAGTTTAGGTTCTGCTACGGTAGCCGGCCTTACTACGGCTGGTATTATTGCACCATTAATGGTAGGTTTTCATATAGAACCAGCACTAATGGTACTAGCCATTGGTGCTGGTAGTTTAATGTTCTCGCACGTCAAT
>JAYWCY010000004.1:0-4429 GCA_043780175.1 Chitinophagales bacterium | reverse complement strand
ACTGGAAAATGATGGTTATATTGCCATAATAAGTTAGGCAATACGATGAGTAACCCTAGCAACATGGCAAAATAAAAATGTTTGTTCAGTAGCCATTTTCGCAAAGGTGTCACTAATAAACTTACTAAAAATGCCACTATAAAAAAAGCAATTGTATACTTGCTTAACATACCCAGACCAAAACTGATTCCTATTAAATACAGGTATTTTTTATGATTACTACTTATTAAACAAATCAAAAAATAAGCACTTGATGTCCAAAAAAAGACATCTAAAAAGTTGGGCTGAAACAATGCATTCAGTCGCAAAAAACCAGAGCATAAAAATGCAAGGCATGCTATAAAAATTCCATAATTATTACCATTGAGCCGTAGCACTATTTTACCAATGAGCACCATTGTTAATGCGCCAAATAACGACCCCCAGAAATAAACAGCATAAAATGAACCACCAAACAATTTGCTAATACAACCTAAAAAAGCAAGGAATGGTGGCATTTCTATAAAGCCCCAAGCCAAATGATCTGCATCTGCTAAGTATAAATATTCGTCACGATGCAATTCAAATGCAGGGTGAATAAGCATAAAAGGAACTAGAAATTTTATTAGTGCAAAAAATAGGATGATGAACCATGATTTTTGTTGCATATTGAAAAATTATGCCATAAAAATAGGTATCAAGGTGTATTAAATTACATAGTCTGATATTTTTAAAAGCAATTGAAAAATAATACCCATCTTTAAATACTCATTTTAAGCAATACATAGTATGTTAAATAGAATCACAGAAATCCAATCTTTTTTATCTCATGCAGATTATTCGTTAGCAGTAAGAAGAATGCTGGATATAACGCTTGATTGTGGCGATAACGCATTACTTACCAAGTGTATTCATTGGAGTAAAAATTACAATACATACGTAGCAGCCAATAATAAAGAAGGCATACCACCCGATTTTTTTAAAGACGCTGATCAATTGTTACAACAATTGCAGCATTTTGATAAGTCAGGCACGATAGCGCCAACAATGTTGATAGATGTAAATGGTATTAGTAAAAAATATTCGTCAAGCAGTTTTAGTTTAAAACCCATCAACCTACAAATTAAAACGGGCGATATATTGGGCATTGTTGGTGAAAATGGTAATGGTAAAACTACTTTACTACGATGTTTATCTGGCGAACTGGCATTAGATACAGGCAATATCACTTATACTACCATTGAACAAGCTGACTATTATAACATTAAACATCAAGTGGCATTTATACCGCAACGTATACCAAAATGGCAGGGTTTATTAAAAGATAATTTACATTTTTCGGCGGCCATAGCTGGCGTTACTGGTGCACAAAACAACTTGATGGTTGCCTTTATGCTAGAACGTTTAAACCTTACAGACTATGCACATTTAACTTGGGCTAAAATAAGTAGTGGCTACAGAACAAGGTTTGAAATTGCTAGAATATTATTACAAAAACCCAACTTACTAATATTGGACGAACCTTTAGCTAATTTAGACATTAATGCACAACAAACTATTTTAACTGATTTAAGATATTTGGCAAAATCGGTGTATCACCCCATGGGCATTATTCTTAGCTCTCAACAATTACACGAAGTAGAAAAAGTTGCTGACAATGTTTTATTAATAAAACAAGGTAATTGCTTGTTTAGAACAAGTGATGTTGTAGAAATCAACAATGGCGACGCTATAGAAATTGAAACGGTTACAGAAAGAAATACATTGATCGCAATTTTGGGTGAACATAATGTAAGCTTACACTACAACGGTGGCTTTTACACCATTATTTCTACCACATTTACTGCTAGCGACATAGTGGGGAAACTGTTGCAACATCAAGTACGTATTACTTATTTTAGAGACATCACACACTCTACCAAACGGTTCTTTTAAATTCATTTTACCATTAACTACACAAAAGCTTTATCATAATGACGAATAAAAGGCCTTTTGCACCAACAATTTTACAAAAACTAGATAACTATTTATTACAAAATAAGCCTGAAATATGGAGTGCCAGAACACATTTAGTAATGTATTATGGCTTTTTATTGATGGCATTATTAACTGGCATTTGCTTTATTATTCCAGATGATGCACGTAGTAGATCAAACATTGGCTATTGGGCTATTTTTATTGTAGTAATATGTATTATCGCATTAATAGGATGGCTTATTTTTTTGCTACGCTTTAATGTGTTTAAGCGTTTTGGCAATATCACAGCCATTGGCAGATTGACAACTTTTCTATTATATTTCATAGCCATTGGCACCATAGTAGCATTGGCTTTTGTGCAACCAACTGTAGAGTGCATTAGGGCTAATAAAGCTTACAGCGATCAAGAAATTATTACTGATGTAAATACTATTAATTTAAACATTGCCAAAATTGAATTCGATTCAATACATAAAAACTGGCGCTTTGATACGGTGACAATAGTTGCTCAAAAAAATTACCAATCGTACACTAATAAACATGATAATGTAGAAGTTGACGATGCAACTGCAGCAACAGATACAAGTATAATACATACACCCATTACCCACCAACCATTTGAAGAATTAACAGCTGAAGAATTTAAGACAAAAGAAGAACGAGGCGATAGTATTATAAAGATTAATGATAGCATGTATCAGGCATTTAAAACGCCAGATTTACAAGTATTTAAGGTGTACCAAGCAGGTAAGAAGATACAGAACAAATTTCTTAATTCTTTGACAATTTTTAATATTGCGACTAAAGAACATGCGGTAGCAAATAAGAAACTATTGAAACAACAAATAGTTATCTTGACAAAAAAATATAACTATGGAGATCGTACAGTTACATACAGCGATAATTACAACTCAAATTATTTAAGTTTTGCTGATAGGTACTATAGAGCATATGAATTAGAACGTGCCAATAATAGCATTAACAATATTGCTGATAGAAAAGCAATATGGGATAAAGAAAATATACCCTTACTGTTTAGGCTATTTTTCTACTTCACATTTACAATTACATTACTTGTATTTTTATTTAGGCATACCACAACCAAAGTATTCTTTTTAAGCCTACTTACAGGATTTGTAATTTTAGTATTTAACTCGCTATTATCGGCTTTTATTAGGTATAAAGAAGCCTCATCATTACTTTGGCTACTTATTTTCTTTTTTGTATTTGCAACCATTGCATCGTTTGTAGTAAAAAATAAAAAGCGCAATGTTATTACCGGTATTAGCATTAATTTATTTGTATTAATGGTGGCCTACATACCAACGCTTGCCTTAACCTACTATCAGTCTATTTTATTTTCGGGTAATTACTATAATAACAATAATGAGCTATACATGCAAATTAGGAGTTACTATGTTTATGCAGAAGTATTAGGTGTTGTGATGTTACTTATTTTAATGCCAACCTATATTCATTTTCTTTATAGAAAATGGTACGCCTTACCACAAGAATAGCCAGCAACATTTTGGTCGCTAGGGCTTGTAAACGGATATATACCCTATATAGAAAGTAATTTTTTGTAGCTAAAGGTTGGATAATAATTGGGCTATTATGTTGCTGACAAATGGTGATAAACAAGGCTATTGCTATCAATAATAAGCACATTAAAAATCCTGTCTTCATCTTAAATTATTTTTAGCGAAGACAGGATTTCGTTTTTTCGGTTTAACGACTATTATTGTAAATCGGTCAATACCTTTTTAATTCGGCTAATGGTGGCTTCTTTACCAATAATGCTGGCAATATCAAATACGTGTGGGCCAAATTTGCCACCAACTAACATGATTCTCAATGGCAACATTAATTCGCCTGGTTTTAGTTGATTGGCAGCTGCCAATTCTTTAAACTCAAGTTCTAAATCTGCTGGTTCAAATGAACTACTTAGCTCTAAAGCTCTTATCAACTCAATAAAGAACATGTTTTTCTTTTCGTCCCATTTTGGTTGAATGGCAGCAATATCTACGGTTTCTGGTGCCTTAAAAAAGAAACTAGCTTGCTGTACAAAATCGTTTAAAAAAGTACATCTGTCTTTTACTAGCTCTAATACTTGTGTAAATTTTGCTGTATCAGTTATGGTAATATCATTCTCTGCAAACAAACCTGCAACTTGCAATTGATAACTAGCAACTGGCATTTTTTTAATCCATTCGCCATTATACCATTTTGCTTTTTCATAATCAAATTTAGCCCCGCCTTTATGCACACGGTTCATACTAAATTTGGTTATTAATTCTTCCATTGTAAATATTTCTTGCCCAGTACCATCGTTCCAGCCTAAGGCGGCCAACATATTTACAAATGCTTCTGGCAAAAAGCCACGCTCTCTAAAACCAGTTGCTACTTCATTGGTTTTTGGATCTGTCCAATCCATAGCAAAGGTTGGAAAGCCCAATCTATCGCCATCACGTTT
>JAYWCY010000003.1:0-3355 GCA_043780175.1 Chitinophagales bacterium | reverse complement strand
GGGGATTTTTCCGAAAGCTTAGCGTTACTTACATGACGGTGTTAGCTAAGCCTAAAATATGCGTGTAAACTCGGATTTTAAAATTAATAACACTTAACTAAAATAACAGGTTATGCCAATGCCGCTTTATTTGAATCAAAATAACAAGCTAAAAAAAGTTGAAGAAAAAGTATTTAAGCTAGAGTGTTATATACAGCGAGAATTAATATGAAAAAACTAATTACAGTATTACTAACTGCGATGTTGCTAATTGCAAGTAGTGCATATGCTGATAAGTTGGATGATGGAGTTAACGCTTATTTAAAAGGTGATTTCAAGCAAGCAATAGCGTTATTTAAGCCATTAGCTTTGCAAGGCGATGCTAAAGCGCAATATAACTTAGGCAATATGTATGATAGCGGGCAAGGAGTTGTACAGGATTATGTTGAAGCAGCTAGGTTGTATAAGTTAGCTGCAGCACAAGGCGTTGCTGAAGCGCAGCATAATTTAGGCAAAATGTATGTATATGGACAAGGTGTAAAGCAAGACAATGTTGAAGCAGTTAGGTTATTTAAGTTAGCTGCAATACAAGGCAAGGCTGATGCGCAAACTACTTTAGGATATATGTATGCAAATGGACAAGGTGTAAAGCAAGACTATATTGAAGCAGCTAGGTTGTACAAGTTAGCTGCAGCACAAGGCGATGTTAATGCCCAATATCTTTTAGGCGCTATGTATGACGATGGAGTAGGTGTAAAGCAAGACTATGTTGAAGCAGCTAGGTTGTATAAGTTAGCAGCAGCGCAAGGTAATGTTATTGCCCAACATTATTTAGGAAATTTGTATGCAAATGGACAAGGTGTAAAGCAAGACTATGTTGAGGCAGTTAAGTGGTACAAGTTAGCAGCAGCGCAAGGTGGTGCACAAGCGCAAAATAATTTAGGAAATATGTATGTGCATGGGCAAGGGGTTGTGCAAGATTATGCTGAAGCAGTTAGATGGTACAAGTTAGCAGCAGCGCAAGGTGATGCAAATGCGCAAACTGGTTTAGGAAATATGTATAACAATGGACGAGGGGTTGTGCAAGACTATGCTGAAGCAGTTAAGTGGTGGAAGTTAGCAGCAGCGCAAGGTGTTGCACTAGCGCAAACTGGTTTAGGTGTTAGCTATAGCAAAGGGCAAGGGGTTGTGCAAGATGATGCTGAAGCAGTTAAGTGGTACAAGTTAGCAGCAGCGCAAGGATATGCAAATGCGCAAGCTCTTTTAGGTTTTATGTATGGCGCAGGGCAAGGGGTTGTGCAAGACTATGTTTCAGCACATATGTGGTACAACTTAGCAGCTATAACAGGTAGTAAGGGTGCTGTTGGACTAAGAAATATAGTTGCAAAGAAAATGACACAACAACAATTAGCGCAAGCGCAGAAGTTAGCACGTGAATGTTTAGCTAGAAAATACAAAGCTTGTTAAGCGAATGAAGAAACTAAAAACAGTATTACTAACTTCAATGTTGCTAATAATGAATAGATAAAATGAAATGAGAAAAATATGGGAGCTATAAAAGATATTGTGAAAGCAAGCATTTGGGGATTGCTACTTTTAATTTTACTAATTTCTGCTAGCACAGCTACATTTTTAGCTTACAGTAAAACTAATGATTTTTACACAAGCAGCAAGTTAACTGAGTACAAGAAAACGAATACGGTAATTAATGAAGCATTAAGGGATTTAGAGCAGTACATGAAAGAGAGTGAGAGCAAGGCAGACTTTTATGCATACAGTGACAAAACGGTAACAGTTATAAAAGATTTTATTAAAAAGGGAATTGATGAAAACTGTCACACTGACTGCTATGTTCTTTACTTTTCAACGCCAACACGTAGTTATGAGGTTGAAAATTTTAGAAGTAAGTTAGAGCGCTTGATTGATAATAAAGAGACGAGTGACGCAAACAAAATTGTTGCCTTCACATTTGTTATGTCACTTTTAACTATCCTATTTTCCATTTACTTATTAATAGCACTTTTTAGATACAAAAAACTTACAGCTAATGGACTAACTATATTAGTACTGCTAATTAGTCCATTTTTGCTTGCAAGCGCTTGCTTTGCGTTAGCACGTGCTGGTGAATATATGGAATTTGAAATTGAGGACGGTGGTTTTTACACTATAGCTGCATGTGCTGCATATCTATTCATTATTTTTCCGCCTGTAATCCTTATAGCTAAAAAAAGAGGATACAGTATTAGTAAAATTATTAAACTTGATGGGTATGTTTAACTTTATTGCTAAACCAACTCCACCGCCGCGCGTTTCATATCAGTAGTTACATTAATATAGCGCATTGTTGTTTGCGCTTGCCGATGCGAAGCTAATTCCATTAAAACTTTAAGTGGAACACCTTTAGCGCTTAAATTTGATAAAAAGCTATGTCTGCCACTATGAGAACTGCCTTCAATTCCTGCTGCTTTATATAACATGTGCATCGTGTAGCAAAGCGTATTAGCAGTAAACCCCGTGCTTTTTTGTGTATTAAACAATGGTTGCTTCATATTGTCTGTGTAAGCAAGCGCCATTAAGTGCTTAGTATCAAATCGTTGTTGTAAGTACACCAGCAGTTCTTTGCGAAGCTTGTCAGCAAGTACAACTGTGCGTGCGTGTTTGCCTTTCGTCTGCGCCGCAGTTAAATTTATTTCACTTTTCACAGTTCCATCAAGTGCAAGCACATCACCAATCTTTGTTGCTGCCACTTCACCAATTCTCATGCCTGCCCAATGCGTCATTAAAACAATTGCTCTATCTCTTGCCGCATGTTTTCTTGTAGCAACATATAGCAGTAGTAAATTAAGTTCTTTGCTCGATAATGTTTTCGCCTGTGCCATTTTTTTCTCTCCTAACCAATTAATTTCGTTAGCAGTAGTTTGTTTTCTTTTGTTCATAATTCCTACCAGTTTTTGCCACGTCATATATAAAAGCATTTTCTCTCCATTAATCATGCAGTTAGCTAGCCATTAAGCCAATAACCAAAGTTATGTGCATGTTTCTTTGGTTTTATATTTATGCCATTTAGCACTAGCTGTGCATTTTGTTTTAGTAGTTCCAGCATCCTTTACCTTCGCTCGCTTCCATTAGCGTGTTGCAGGTCTTTTATGCTGTTCTGTATGTGTATTGCTGTTCAATTGTTTCTATTATTTTATTGTTCGCAGTTTTTAGTAATCTAGTTGTTTGATTGTTTAGTTAATAAGTTTTAGATATAGCTTCGCTAATAAAGCAATTAAGCTTTTTGTTAGCGAAGCATTAATAGGCGTTAGCTCAGTATCTTTGCTTTTAGTGTCGGGGGTATGCAACAGCGTGTAATATCTACACTGTGCAAATCCAT
>JAYWCY010000002.1:0-8890 GCA_043780175.1 Chitinophagales bacterium | reverse complement strand
TGTTGGTAAGCGAGCAATGGATGGATATTAAAAAGTTGGCGGAAAATGTTAGTAATATTTTTAGATGGTTTGATACAGAAAAAAGATCTACTTATGTGTCATTAACTAAAGTAATCGAACACACGTACTACGAGAAAGTAGTTGTAGAAATGATTAATGAGGTGTTGGATGAAAATGGCAATGTAAAAGACAGTGCCAGTGATGATTTGTATAAGATAAGAATGAATCTGTACAAACGTAGAAACGAGCTGCGACGTATGTTTGAGAAGGTAGTGGCCAAATTAAACAAAGCTGGTTATAGTGCAGAAATAGAAGAAGGTTTTAGTAATGGCAGGCGTGTAGTGGCAGTTTTTGCAGAGCATAAAAGACAAGTTAAAGGCATTTTACATGGCGAAAGTGATAGTAGAAAAACCGCTTTTATTGAGCCTGAGGAAACCATTCCATTAAACAACGAAGTGTTTTCATTGGAGCATGAAGAAACCAAAGAAGTACAACGTATTCTAAGAGCTTTAACAAGTAAATTATCAGTGTATTCTGGCCTACTAATGGGCTATTTAGAAATTGTAGGTGAGTTTGATTTTATCAAAGCCAAAGCCAAGTTGGCCATTGATATGAACGGTCAATTTCCTAATTTGCTAGATAAAGCACATTTAGAATTGAAAGATGCCTATCATCCGTTGTTGTATTTATATAATAAAGTATCTAATAAACCTACCATCCCTGTAACGTTAACCTTGGATGAGAAAAGCAGAATATTGGTGATCAGTGGGCCTAATGCCGGAGGCAAAACGGTTACTATGAAAACGATTGGTTTGAATCAAATCATGCTACAAAGTGGGTTATTAGTTCCAGTGCATCCTACTTCACAAATGGGTATTTTTAAGCAATTGTTTATTCATATTGGTGATACACAAAGTATCGAATTTGAGTTGAGTACTTACTCGTCTCATTTACAACATATGAAACACTTTATAGAAGTTGCTAATGGTAAAACATTATTTTTTATTGATGAATTAGGTAGTGGTAGTGATCCAAATTTGGGGGGTGCTTTTGCTGAAGTCATTATGGAAGAGTTAGGTAGAAGACATGCATTTGGTATTGTTACTACGCACTATTTGAATCTAAAAGTGATGGCCAACCATACACAAGGTATTATTAATGGTGCGATGCAATTTGATGAAGTGCATTTACAACCCATGTATAAATTAATTGTGGGCAAACCTGGTAGTAGTTATACTTTTTCAATTGCAGAAAGAATTGGCTTGCCGCAGCATTTAATTAACCGTGCTAGAAAATTGGTAGATGAAGACCATTTCAAACTTGATAGATTATTAAATAGAACGGAGCAAGATTTACAACAATTAGACATTGATAAAAAGGAGCTGCATAAGCTGATTCGTGAAAACGAAAAGCTAAAAAAAGAAATGGATTTGGTAGTAAATAAAGAACGCCACAACCAACAAATTGAAACATTGAAACATCAAAATCAAATTACAGAAGAGCGGCTGGTTTATTTAAAAGATATGGAGCGAAAACTGAAACAAGTTGCGCTAGATTGGAAGAAATCTGAAGATAAAGAACAGGTTGTGAAAAGCTTACACACATTGCTTTTCAAGGGTAACGAAAAAGTGGTGGTAAATAAATTGGCTAAGAAAGTTGATAAAAAATTTATTGAAGTAAAGCAGGAAATAGCGGTAGGATCATTGGTAAAATCAAAGAAAAATTATCAAGTAGGCGAGGTGATAGAAATACGCGGCAAACGTGCCATTGTGCAAATAGGCATGCTACCAATGAATGTGGAAATTGAAGATTTAGTAGTAGTAGAAAAGGTAGAAGAAAAAGCTGGTTAACAGTTCAGCTGGATCGTAATAAGGTTAATTATCAAAATCATTTCTTCAGTGATTATCTTTGCCCCCAATTTAAAAAAGATATGCCCACAATTGAATTAAATAGAGTTCAAAACGACTATGGTTTTGAAGCAAAAGATGAGAACGGTCACATTGTAAGAATGGATACAAGCCCAGAAAGTGGTGGACAAAATTTTGGTGTAAGACCAATGCAAATGTTACTCATGGGTTTAGGCGGCTGTAGTGCTATTGATGTGCTGATGATTCTAAAAAAACAACGCCAAGATGTGCGTGATTATAAAATGATTATCAAAGGCGATAGAGAGGCAGGCAAAGAGCCATCGCTTTGGAAAGATATTACTATCGAATTTCATATTTATGGTAATATAGATGTTAAAAAAGCAGAGAAAGCCGTTGATTTATCAATCACTAAATATTGCTCAGTTGCAGCTACCTTGTTTGCCACAGGCGCAGCAATAAAAACAGAAACTTTTGTACACCCATAGTAGTTATAAATTATGAGTTATGAATTATAATCAATATTTCATAGCCTATAATTTACTCATATCTTATAACTTATAATTCATAATTAGCATAATGCATAAACAAACCCAAGCGATACGTATACAAACTGCTCAATCTTTAGAGATGGAGCATTCTACACCATTATATTTAAGTAGCAGTTTCACTTTTGATACGGCTGAAGATATGCGTGCAGCATTTGCAGAAGAAACTGATGACAATATTTACAGTCGTTATAGCAATCCAACTGTAGATGAATTTGTAAAAAAAATGTGTGTGTTAGAAGGTGCAGAAGCTGGTATTGCAACTGCAAGCGGTATGGCTGCGGTGTTTAATTCTATTTTCGCATTGCTAAAATCTGGTGATCATTTAATCTGTTGTAGTTCTGTATTTGGCAGCACCCATGCCTTAGCAACCAAATTTTTACCTAAATATGGCATTGAATGTACATTGGTAAGTTCTACCAAACCAGAGGAATGGGAAGCGGCCATCAAACCAAATACCAAAATGGTCTATTTAGAAACGCCAACTAATCCCCAATTAGAAATTATTGACTTAGAGTGGGTTGGTCAGTTTTCTAAAAAACATCACATTATATTTAATGTAGATAATTGTTTTGCTTCGCCAATTTTACAAAACCCAATTGATTTTGGTGCCGATATTGTAAGTCATAGTGCTACTAAATGGATTGATGGGCAAGGACGTGTCTTGGGCGGTGTGATTGTGGGTAGAGCAGATTTGATAAGAGATATTTATTTGTTCTGCAGAAATACTGGCCCAAGTATGAGCGCTTTTAACGCTTGGGTGTTAAGCAAAAGCTTAGAAACACTAGATGTAAGATTAGAAAGACATTGTGCCAACGCTTTAGCTATTGCGACAAAACTTGAGCAAAATGAGAAGATTTCTTGGGTAAAATATCCATTCTTACCCTCGCATCCTCAATACGAAATTGCTATTAAGCAAATGAAAAAAGGTGGTGGAGTATTGTGTTTTGAACTAAAGGGTGGAGTAGAAAGTGGTCGTAAATTTTTAGATGCATTAGAACTATTATCTATGACGCCAAACTTGGGCGATACGAGGAGCATTGCATCTCACCCAACTAGTACCACGCATTCAAAATTATCTGAGCCCGAACGCTTGGCAATAGGGATCACGCCGGGATTGATTCGAATTTCTGCTGGGTTAGAACATGTAGACGATATTTTAGCAGATATCGAACAGGCTTTAATCAAATGTTAATCTGTTTTTTTAATATTTACTATTAAAGTTAATATTTAGTACATGTTAAATTAGTGGTTTAAAGTAATTTTTTATATGGATGGCATAATATTATAAACACAAATGCGTTAAGGCAATAACCCTTGTTACTAATGTTTATTTATTGATAATAAATTATAAAAAATAACTTTTCTATAATTTTGCCTGAGCGAATTAAACCTTTTAAATAATTAACTCTAATTGCTCTCATTATGTTTAAAGCGATTCTTATCCTAGTAGCTTTTAATTGTACCATTTTAGTACAATTCCCACAAGCTCAAACCCATAAAACCGTTAGAAAAGCCATTACGCCTGGAAAATCAACTCAAGATAAAAATGATAGTGCATATATATATAATAACTTAGGTTGGACAGCTTACAAAGTAGCAGACTTTGGAGTTGCAAGGTATTATTGGGAATTAGGATCTAACTACAATACCAAAGCGCCAGCCAAATACGCTTGTGCATTTAGATTAGGATTATTACATCAAATGGGTGAAGGTGTGGGGATCGATTACGAAAAGGCATACAACTACTACTTAAAAGCTGCTGCGAATGGGCAAAGTATGGGTAATGTAGACGCAACTAAAAATATTGCTTCGTATTATGAAAATGGTATTTACTTACCAAAAGATAATAGTAAAGCGCTTGAATGGTATTTGAAAGCAAAGGCGCAAGGCAATAAATTTTGCGATGAAGACATTGCAAGAGTGAGGAAATTTTTAGTAAAAGGTTGGGTTAATAAATAATCTAACTTTCTCTATAGATTATTATCAAAGTGATTAGGCCAAGATGCCTTCAATTTGTCAACTTTCAGTAACACGTCTTCATTCAAACTATTTTTATAGGTTTGAAGCGATGTGCTAATCGCTTCGTTAAAGCTACCTAAGATAGAAGCGGCTAAGATACCTGCATTTTTTGCTGCATTTAGTGCAACAGTAGCAACGGGTATGCCATTTGGCATTTGCAAAATGCTTAATATACTGTCCCATCCATCTATCGAATTACTACTTTTTATTGGTACCCCAATGACTGGCAGGGTTGTAATACTAGCTACCATGCCAGGTAAATGTGCCGCTCCACCTGCACCTGCAATAATTACTTTTAAACCTCTTGCACGTGCTGTTTTTGCATAATCAACCATTCGCAATGGCGTTCTATGTGCTGAAACAACTGTTAATTCAAACGAAATATTAAAATATGTAAGCATGTCAGCTGCGGCTTGCATAATTGGTAAATCGCTATCGCTACCCATAATGATACCAACTAAAGGTGTATTTGCCATAATACTTATTTATGGCGGCAAGTTAAATGCAATACACATCTAAATTCATTTGAGAACTACTTTTTTAATGTATTGCACTGTTTTATAAAATTTATTTTGTTAATTTACATAAACAGATACTTTATTTAACATAGTACTATTAGCTTTGACAAACATTGCCTAATACCAACTTGTAGATTTATTTTATGCGTAAATTCTTATTATTTTTATCCAAAACCGATGAAACCGTTATTACAAAATGTAGCGAAGCCACCAAAAATATACAGGCATCGTTGGGCTTTTTTGTATTACTCACAGGTATTTTGGCATTTATTTCAGGTAGTTTGGCAGTATCAAATATGTTTATTAATACAGATGTAGTAAGTGGTAAACCACAAATGGCTTTTTTGGGTTGGTTGTTTGCTAGCATAATAGGTTTGGTGTACGCAACATTAATAATGGCTATTGATAGAGAAATTGTAGCCGCATCTACTAAATGGGCCGTTGTGTTACGTATTCCATTGGCAATTATTATTAGTTTGGTAATTTCTGTGCCAATAGAATTACAATTATTCGATGCAAGAATTACAAAAAAATTGGTAGAAAATATGCGTATTGAAAACCAACAATTGGCTGATAAAGTGCATGAGAAAATGTTACCGTTTGAAAACCGTAGAGATACGTTACTAAAAATTAAAAATGCTGCTTTAAGAGAACGCACCAACTGGGGTAATATTATGGATATTGAAGTGGTAGGTACTTTACGGGATGGTAAACAACGACCGGCAGGTAAAGGCAATGGGTATAATTCTGCGAAGCTGAATAAAGAAGAAAAAGATGTGTTGATTGGTAAAAGTGACAGTGAATTGGTAAAAGTGCAGCAACAGTTAGCTGCTTTACAATCACAAACTGATTCAACCATAAAAGTCGATAGAATAGGCCAATCTTATGATTTGTTATCAAAATACACAGTCTTGCAAGAGGTAAAAGTAGCTGACAAAACTGGCGCTGCTGGCGCTATGAGTTTAGGTATTACAATGTTGTTTTTATTGTTTGAATTGATACCGTCGATTATGAAACTGCTATTACCAAAAACTGAATACGATACTTTAATAGATATTAGAAGAAATTTGAACATTAATACGGCTAACAAGATTTTTGCCGATGCAACTGCAGAATACAATGGTTTAGATATTAATGGCATCACTTCAAGAAATCCAATAGTTATAGCAAAAGTTTTCCAATCACAAGGCGATGTAATTGCTGATTTGGCTGGTGAAGCCGTGCCTACAGTATAGTATTCGTTATTTCATGCATCATTCTTCTTAAATACTCAATCTAATGGTAAGTCTATCGTTATCATTGCATAAAATTGAGTATTTCTGCACAAAGCTATCATCATATTGCTAGGTTGTATAGGTGTTTGGGCTAATGTACAAGCACAACTATCTAATATTAATACCAAAAAAATTGTTACTAGAGGCACTGTAACAATAGATTCTAAAACCATTGTTCCCAATTCGGTTAGTATTAAAAATATAGATACAAGTTATTATACAATAAATGCAATAAAGGGCGAATTGATCTGGCGCAAACAACTATTAGTAGATAGTATAACCATTACATATAGAACCTTGTCTTTTGCATTTAATAGCGCAGCTAGTCGCTTTAATTACGATAGTATTAAAAACAATTTTTTAGCCCCGCAACCATTCATTTTTAACAGACATAATCAGCAAAAAACTGGCAATGGACTATTTGATTTTGGTACGGTAAATTACAATGGTAGCTTTGGTAGAAGCTTAAGTTTTGGCAATAATCAAGATGCGGTATTTAACTCGCAATTAAACTTACAAATTAGTGGTTTTATAGGCGATAGCATACAAATTGCAGCTGCTATAACAGATAATAATATTCCTATTCAGCCAGATGGAACTACGCAACAACTGAACGAGTTTGACCGAATTTTATTGCAATTTAAAAAGCAGGATTGGGAGTTAAATTTGGGCGACATCGACATAAGACAAACAAGTGCGTACTATCTTAATTTTTATAAACGATTACAAGGTGTTTCATTTGCACAAACTAGTAAAGTAGGCAAGCAAGCAACTACCAAATTGCTGGTAAGTGCTGCTATTGCAAAGGGTAAATTTACACGCAACATTTTTCAAGGACAAGAAGGTAACCAAGGCCCTTATCGCCTAACTGGCGCTAATAACGAATTATATTTTGTGGTTTTGGCAAATACTGAACGCATTTTTATTGATGGCGAATTAATGCAACGTGGAGAAGATCAAGACTATATTATTAATTACAATACTGCCGAAATTACGTTTACCCCAAAACGAATGATTACCAAAGACAAACGCATTCAAATAGAATTTGAATACGCTGATCGAAATTATTTAAACGCATTAATTTATGCAAATAACGAATTTGAATGGCGTAAAAAACTGAAAATAAATATAGGTGTGTATAACAATGCCGATGCTAAAAGTTCGCCAATTAACCAAACACTCGACAGCAGGCAAAAACAGTTTCTAGCTAATTTGGGTGATAGTACTCAAAATGCGTTTTATCCAATTGCCGGTATTGATACTTTTTCGGCTTCTAAAATATTGTATGCACGTATTAAACTCAATGCTAGTAACGATTCTATCTATTATTATTCAACCAATAAAGACAGTGCCAAATACAGTTTAAATTTTGTAGAAGTTGGGATCAATAAAGGTCATTACATTCCTTTATTAAACAGTATTAATGGTAAAGTGTACCAATATATTGCTCCAATAAATGGTATAACACAAGGTAATTTTGAACCAGCCACATTTTTAGTAACACCCAAAAAACAACAGTTAGTCAATGTATCTACACAGTATCAATTAAATGACAAAACAGTACTTAAAACGGATATGGCTTTGAGTAATTATGATGCCAACACATACTCATTAAAAGATAAAACAAACAATACAGGCTATGCCACGAAGTTGCAAATTGAGCGCAAAGGCGTTTGGCATTTTGCCAAAAAATCTGTGCAACTAAATACCAAACTTGGGTACGAATACAATGATGTAAATTTTAAACCGTTAGAGCGCTTACGTACAGTAGAATTTACGAGAGATTGGGGCTTAAATGTATTGAATAATGCCGCTTCGGAAAGCCTACCAACGGCTTCTATAGAAATTAAAGATGATAGCAGTAATGTACTGCAATATACTGCTGCAGGTTATTTTAGAGGAGATGGTTACAATGGTTTTAGGCAGGCATTATTGCAAAAGCATTCAATAAAAGGCTGGCAGGTTAATAGTAGCTTTAACTTAACAAATAGTAATACTTTACTTACCAAAGGCTTCTTTTTACGTCCAACTATAACTATCATCAAATTATTGCCAAAGTTTAAACATATTGAAATTGGTGCTGGCTATGCTTTAGAACATAATTTACAAAAAAGTAGTATTACGGATACAGTTAATGCAGTAAGCTTTGCCTTTGAAACCATTTCAGCATTTATAAAAAGCAATCAGCAGAAAGATAATCGGTGGACGTTTTCTTACAATACGCGCAGCAATAAATTGCCATATAATCAAACCTTATTATCCACAGATAGAAGTTACAACTATAACTTATTGGTAGAACTTTTGCAAAATAAAAATCATCAAATAAGGGGCAATATTACTTATAGGCAATTGCAGGTTGTAAATGACGCAATCACTAATTTGAAAGCTGATAATAGTTTGCTAGGTAGGGTAGAATACATTATTAATGAATGGAACGGTTTTGTTACAGGTAATACGTTGTACGAGATTGGTTCAGGTCAAGAGCAGAAGAAAGATTTTTCATACATAGAAGTACAAGCAGGAAGGGGGCAATATACTTGGAACGATTACAATGGTGATGGTATTCAACAATTAAACGAGTTTGAGTTAGCACAATTTCAAGATCAAGCAAAATTTATTAGAGTGTATACACCAACTAATGTATTTATAAAAGCTAATTATAC
>JAYWCY010000001.1:0-14796 GCA_043780175.1 Chitinophagales bacterium | reverse complement strand
GTGGGGATTTAATTATGAAAAAAAATGTAGGAACCTTTTATTTTACAATTTAAATAAGCACCTACTGAAATGATGCTAAATAGATGCCTATATAATTTTTTTAATTATCTAGAATTTATAAACCGCTGCCAAAATGAAGCTACCATCACTTTTTGTAGACGCACCACCACTTTTTGAGAAGATTGGGTCTTTTGCATTATCCAAACGAATTTCTGGAATGATAGTCAGGTTATCAATTTTGAAATTAGCAGATAAAGTAGGTACAAAAATGCTTGTTCCCACACCTGCTACACTTTTTGTATCGCTGAAATACTCACCACGAAGCGTTAAGCCAAAAGTACTTGTAGGATCGTAGTTAAGATATAAAGCATTGCTACTCCAGCTATTAGAAACACCAGCAGTTTTAACAGATTGGATAGTGCCGTCGTAATTAATACCAAACTTGCTACTAATAACAGCATTTAATACCAAATCAAATTGGCTAAGTGTATAAGGGCTCGCAGGCGCCACGTTATTGGTACCACCTAAATAATTCAAATACATTTTAAATTTATCGTCTTTAGAGCCCGTACTAAATTGTGCGATCGCCATTTTACCCGACGAGGTTGTAGTAGAATAATCGGTTGGATTAATTACACCCACCATAAAAGCGCTTTTACCACCCAAAGAGATATCAGCTTTTAACCCTGTATGAAAGAATGGCCCCTTCGAAAAACCATAACTCATACTGTAGTTTCTATTAGCAACGGCATCTAGTAATTCCCATCCAATGTGTGTTGCAAACTTACCAAACGTAAATTTGACTTTGCTACTAGCAGCATAGGTTACATATAATTGTTTCACCGAAGCTAAAGAAGCACCATCATTATAAGAAAACTCCTGTGCTCTTCTACCAAAACCCAAATCAGCGGTGGCAGTTACTTTGCCAATGCTGTGATCTACACGTAAAGTAGCCATTCCTAATTCGAATGAGTTTTTTGAATTAGTAAAACTTGTTAAATTGTTGGTTACTTGCGCGCCAGAGGGAAGATTTTTTGCATCATTAAAGTCGTAACGATAATAGGCATCTACCGAACCAGAAATAGTTGTGGTTGCTTTTTTGGTAGAGTCCTGAGCAGAAGCTGCTACCAGTGCGGCCATTGCAAAGGCCGACAAAATTGTTTTTTTTAACATAGTTGTTTAGTTTTAGTTGCTTGAAATGCTAATAGTCAGTTTTGGTTGCTTTTATTTTATGACTAGAAAACAATTTCTTAACGGTTAATGAAAATTTTTCAATGTTTATACTTACTATCTCTCTTTAATAAATATGCTTTTAATAGAAAAAGATACTAGATCACTAGTAGCTAGTTGTTTCATTTTGGCAGCAATTGTTATTGTAAAATTAACACATACAATTAAATCCATAAGCACAACAAACAGAATTCTGTACAAAAAAGCAATTAAAGTTGAAATCACCTACAAAACCGAAATGATAGTAAAAAGATAATTTTTCATAAACACTCATTTACCTTAAATAAAATTCAACTATTTCTAATTTTTGCTAAAATAAACTCAAAAAAATCAATTAATAAAATATTTTATTGTATTTTTTATTTTTTAATGTATTGATACGACTTATTATCAGATGATTTTTTACAAACATTCACTTCGATTTACTGCAAAATTTTAAATAAAAACGGCTAAATATTGAAAATATATCAAGTTACAATTTAATCATCCATATAGCTATAATATTTGCCATATACCAAACTATAAAATTATAAGCCGATAATATATACATACACTTATTATATATTATAATAAAAGTAAAAAAGTTTTGACCAAGTAGCGCGAATTTATCAATTATACTATTTATTTTTATAATACATTTTTTTCTGCTTCATTTGCAAATATTTTTTACTAAAACAAAGTTATTTTTTACATTTTATTATTTAACCAAGCATTTTTTTGGAGAAAAACAAAAAAAATTGTTCTTTTGATGGATTATCTTTTTAACCAAAAATATATAAGTACCATGTCATTAAGATTTGAGGCAATTACAAAACTAACTGACGAAGTTGAAGCAGGAGGTGCTAAATCGTCTAAAATTACAGCCGTTTTTGGCGAAAGCGTTTTTACGTTAAAGACAGCACGTGAATACCTAAGCGACGATGCTTACAAAAGCCTTGTTGGAAGTATTAAAGGTGGCAAAAAAATTGACAGGGCAAATGCTGGTCAAATTGCTAATGGTTTAAGGGCTTGGGCGGAAAGTAAAGGTGTTACACACTTTACACACTGGTTTCAACCACTTACTGGTACTACTGCTGAAAAGCACGATAGTTTTTTTACTTTAAAAAGCGATGGTACAGCTATTGAAGAGTTTGAAGGTGGTGCGTTGGTTCAGCAAGAGCCTGATGCATCTTCTTTTCCAAATGGTGGTATCCGCTCAACTTTTGAAGCACGTGGTTACACTGCTTGGGATCCTTCTTCACCAGCTTTCATTATCGAAATTGGTCATGGTAGAACCTTATGTATCCCTACCATTTTCGTTTCATACACTGGGGAATCATTAGACTACAAAGCGCCATTACTTAAAGCATTAGAAGCTTTAAACAAATCGGCTGTAGACGTTTGTAATTACTTTGATAAAAATGTAAATAAAGTAACTGGCACATTGGGCTGGGAGCAAGAATATTTTGTTATTGACGAAGCATTAGCTAATGCTCGCCCTGACTTAGTACAAAGTGGCCGTACTGTATTTGGTGCTGCACCTGCTAAAGGTCAACAATTAGAAGACCATTACTTTGGTACTATACCAGAAAGAGTTTACGCTTTTATGAGAGATTATGAAAACGAAGCTTACAAACTAGGTATTCCTTTACGTACGCGTCACAATGAAGTTGCACCTGCTCAGTTTGAGTGTGCACCAATATTTGAGGAAATTAATATTGCTGTTGATCACAACACCTTATTGATGGACGTAATGAACAGAGTAGCCAAACGCCACAAACTAAAAGTATTACTACACGAGAAGCCATTTGCTGGTATTAACGGTAGTGGTAAGCACAATAACTGGAGCCTTGCAACAGATACTGGCGTTAATTTATTAGCCCCAGGTAAAACACCTAAAACAAACTTAATGTTCTTAACATTTTTTGTTAATACCATTAAAGCAGTTCATGATTATGCTGATATTTTAAGAGCATCTATTGCATCGGCACCAAACGATCACCGCTTAGGCGCAAATGAAGCACCACCAGCCATTATTTCTGTATTCGTTGGTCAATATTTATTTAAAGTTTTGGAAGAAGTTGAAACACGTGTTGGTGAGAAATTTGACGAACAAGATGAAGCTATCTTGAAATTAGATTTACACCGCAGTATTCCTGAGTTATTAATGGATAATACTGACCGTAACCGTACCTCTCCTTTTGCATTTACAGGTAATAAATTTGAGTTCCGTGCGGTTGGTTCTACTGCTAACTGTGCCAATCCAATGACAATCTTAAACACCATTATGGCTCAAACTTTAAAAACATTTAAGAAAGATGTTGATGGTTTGATTGAAAAAGGTGAAAAGAAAGAAATTGCTATTATGCAAACCATTCAGAGATACATTGTTGAAAGCAAAAAAGTATTATTTGAAGGCGATGGTTATAGCGAAGAGTGGCATGTTGAAGCCGAAAAACGTGGCTTACCAAATTTAAAAACAACACCAATCGCTTTAGATGCATTGGTTACTGATAAAGCAAAAGCGTTATTTTCAAGCAACAATATTTACACGCACAGCGAGTTGGAAGCGAGACACGAAATTGAACTTGAGAAATATTTGAAAAAAGTACAAATTGAAGCAAGAGTGATGGGCGATTTAGCTTTAAATCACATTATTCCTGCTGCTGTTAAATACCTAACACAATTAGCTGGCAATATTGAAAGCTTGAAAGCTGTAGGCGTACCAGAACATACTTACCGTAGCCAATTGGCAATTTTAAATGAAGTAAGCGAACACATTAATGTTGTGTACGAAAAAGTAAATGAAATGGTAGAAGCTAGGAAAGTAGCTAATAATATTACAGATACGCGTTTAAGAGCCATTGCTTATTGTGATGATGTGAAAGGTGTTTATTTCGACATTATCCGTTACCATGTTGATAAATTAGAGCACTTGGTAGATGATGAAGAATGGACCTTACCTAAATATAGAGAAATGTTATTCTTAAGATAGTTTTTAGCAACATGAGAAAATACAAAAGCCCTGCAATTATGCGGGGCTTTTGCTTTTAGCATCAGTATCCTCAATATCTTTTAAAGCCATATCGCTCTACCGAATAATTACGATAGTAGGTACCTGTAAAATAATTGTTGTTATTAAAATTAACATCATCAAAATACAGATTAATAGTACTGCCACTACTACTTCTAAGACTTACTTGCATGGCATCATGATAATCTGTATAATAATTACCATAATAATCATAATAACCAGTTGAAACTGAAGTAATAGCCCAACTACCTTGAAATGTTGTAAATCCATCGTCGTATGCAGCACTACCATTGGTATAAAAGGTAAATACACCATTCTCAAGCCCAGTGTACAAAGGCTGCCAGCCATTTGCATTACCTTTAGTAGCATCTGTAAGTACCCAAGAACCAACGATGGGATCATTGACAGTACCAACAACCGATTTGACACAACTTGACAAAAGAAAGGAAACACAAATAGCTACCATAAAAAAGCGTACAAATGTTTTCATGATTTACAATTTTAAGGTTAATAAAAATCATCCTTAATTAACCTTAAACAAATGCCTCACCATAAAATATACTTTCTAAGACATGGTAATTATTTAGACATTATTTAACAATTATCGCTGTGTTAATTAATTAAAAACATTAGTTAATCAAACGATATTTCTTGCCCCTTAGTAACACAAATTATCGATCCAAATAGTATTTAAAATGGCGGCTAACTGTTCAATACAGCTTTTATGGTAGCTTAAATATCTAAATCAATCACTAAATACCGCTAATTTTTGCTTCCATTTCATCTACTATCACATTACTTTTAGCAATAACCTCATTTATTTCGCCCCGCAAATCTTGTAATTTGGTGGTTATACTTGCCAATAGCGCTTTGCCTTTATCACTTGAAAAGAAAATAGCAAATGTTGCACCTGCAGCGGCACCTAAAAATAATCCGCCTAAGAATTTATGATGATGACTCATTGTATAAAAAGTTTAAAGAGTTAACAATATTTACATGGCATGATTTTACATGAATCATACCAAACACAAATTATATGGAAAATAATAAGCAAGACTATAAGATAAACCGGTATTTTTTTCTAGCCATTATTATCATATTTGCATTATTGCTATTATGGTCGCTGATGGATTTCTTTACAGCTTTTTTAGCTGCTATTATGTTTTATGTATTAAGCAAACCAGTAGTCTATTGGTTAAAGAAAAACTGGTATTGGAAAAACAGTCACTCGGCTACACTAGTCATTGTGGTATCTTTCTTTATTATTTTAGTACCAATTGGCTTATTTGCTACTATGCTATATAGCAAGGCAATACAAGTAGCGTCCCATCCAGATGATATTATTAAGCCTATCAAACACTTTAGCGAAATCATACAACATCGCTTTGGCATTAATATCATTTCACAAGAAAGTTTAGCAAAAATTCAAGGTTTTGGTACACAAGCCATTTCATCTATCCTTAATGGTGGGTTTAACTTTTTTACTACCATCAGTATGATGTATTTTTTCTTATACTTCATGATTATAAGTACTGGTAGACTAGAAGCTGCACTTATTGTATACCTACCTTTCAAAAGAAGCAAAATGGAACTATTTGGCCATGAACTAAAAGCACAAACATTTAGCAACGCCGTAGGTATCCCATTAATTTGTGTAGTACATGGCTTATTGGCGTTTGTGGCCTATCTAATTGCTGGCGTTGCAGACGCTGGTTTTTGGGGCGTCGTAACTGGTTTTGCATCTGTGATACCACTGGTAGGTACGGGATTAATTTGGCTACCAACTAGTGTGTATTTACTAGCACAAGGTCATACCTGGCAAGGCTTTTTTATAATAGGCTGGGGCTTGCTTATAATTGGTGCAAGTGATAGTGTAATTCGCTTTGTGTTAGCAAAACGAATGGCGGATGTTCACCCAATCGTAACCGTACTTGGTGTGATTATCGGGTTAAGATCTTTTGGTATTACAGGCTTAATTTTTGGACCATTAATGATTTCATACTTTTTGATTCTTCTTAAAATTTACTATGTTGAATACCAAAAGCCCGAAGAAGAAAGAAAGCGGAACTTGTTGCCCAGCTATTTACAGTTTAAACAAGTTATTAGGAATAAAAAAGGGTAATTTCAAGGGTATTAGGGAAAATAAGAACATAACATCTTTTAATGTCTTTGTATCGGAGACCTCAAGCTATTTTGTGCTTGTAATCGCATCAATACTTACCACAATAGTTTGACACAACGCAATCAACTCTTCATCTGTAATAATTAAGGGTGGGGCAATACGCATACTTTTATCGTTAAATAAAAACCAGTCACTAATTAAGCCGTTGGTGATACATTTTTTAATAACGGCATGATTAGTTGCAAAACTATCAAACTCAATAGCCATCCACAACCCAGCGGTACGTGTAGCTTTAATTGCAGAATGATGTATATGCGTAAGCAGTAATTGCTCCTTGTATTTAATTGTCTTAATATATTGCCCTTCAAGCAATACATTAAATGCTGCCATGCCAGCTGCACAGCTTACAGGATGCCCACCAAACGTAGTGATATGGCCCAAGACAGGGTTATTGGCTAGGGTACTCATCAAGCATTTATCTGCAATAAAAGCACCCAGTGGCATGCCTCCACCAAGTGCTTTACCAAGCAATAAAATATCTGGCACAATACCATATTGCTCAAAAGCCCAAAGGCTACCAGTGCGGCCAA
This sequence comes from Chitinophagales bacterium, assembly GCA_043780175.1. Taxonomy (GTDB): domain Bacteria; phylum Bacteroidota; class Bacteroidia; order Chitinophagales; family Chitinophagaceae; genus Parasediminibacterium. The sequence continues at coordinate 7,841 of JAYWCY010000001.1, read as the reverse complement.
AGCCTGCTTGAATTTCATCTAAAATTAATAGCACACAATGTTGGTTGCATTTCTCTCGTAAAGCTTGCAACCATTCAGCAGTAGGCTTTACAATACCAGACTCTGCTTGCACGGTTTCTATTATTACGCATGCGATGCTACTATCTATTGCATCTAATAAATCCTGACTATTGTAATCGTAATGATAAATGCTTGGCAATAAAGGTCTGAATGCTGTTTTAAAATATTCATCACCCATGACACTTAAAGCACCTTGTGTACTACCATGATAGGCCTTGTTACAACTAATAATTTTACTGCGACTAGTAATGCGTTTTGCAAGTTTCATTGCGCCTTCTGTTGCCTCGGCGCCACTATTAGTAAAGTAAACGCAATTAAGCGTTGCTGGTAAATATTGCGCAAGTAATCTGGCATAAGCAACTTGTGGCTGTTGAATATATTCACCATACACAATCAAGTGCATGTATTGTGCAGCTTGCAGCTGTACGGCTGCTACCACTTTTGGATGGCTATGCCCAATATTTGCCACACTAAACCCACTAATCATATCTAAATAACGTTTACCATGTATATCGTATAGCCAAATACCTTCTGCCTTAACCATTTCCAAACCAATTGGTGCATCAGATGTTTGGGCTATATGATTGAGAAACTGGTTGCGTAGAGACATGATAGTATAGTTGATTGATGATAGCAAATAGGTGACAGTAAATAATCGTAAATAATTTGCCAAAAGTAATGGTAAGCGGTCATGCATCAAGCCACATATACCAACATCAAAGCATCAATATTTCTACCTACTTTTATAGCCGTCAATAAACAATTATCATCAGTCAACTTTCTCAACCATGGCTTTTATATTAACAGTATTGGATAAAACACCACAATTTGGCACCAATTGCTTTGTAGCACCAAATGCAACTATTGTGGGTGAAGTAATAATGGGTAATGATTGTAGCGTGTGGTTTAACGCCGTTATTCGAGGTGATGTAAATAGCATTACTCTGGGGAACAAAGTAAATATTCAAGATGGTGCGGTGGTACATTGTACTTACCAAAAAAATCCAACAGTGATAGGTGATAATGTGTCCATTGGACACAATGCATTGGTGCATGGTTGTACTATTAAAGACAATGTACTAATTGGTATGGGCGCAATTGTGATGGATAGATGCGTGGTAAACAGTAACTCAATTATTGCGGCAGGTGCAGTATTAACAGAAGGTACAGTGGTAGAAGCAGGTACTATTTATGCTGGTGTGCCAGCCAAAAAAATAAAAGATATTTCGAAAGAGATGATTCATGGCGAAGTAGATAGAATTGCTAATAACTATGTCAAATATGCCAGTTGGTTTGAGGCTTATAATGACAATAAATAATCGTTGCTTATTTATAATTACTTTATAAAACTAATACTACATGAAATCTATTATAGGTGCTTTAGCATTAATATTCAGCTTATCTAGTTGCAGTATTTTTAAAAAACCACCTTATGTACCACCAATTGGTGCTGAAAAATTATTATCGCTACAGCAGCCTGGCTATAAGCCTAAAACACCTTACCAAAAGGCCGAATATAGAGCCGCAATGAAGCAACTAAAACGAGATAATCGTCTTGCGAAAAAGCAAACTAACCCCAACTATTAACATGAATTGTGTCTAATATTTTAAGATAACTGGCATAACGATCAATAGCAATAGCACCAGCGTTTACAGCATCTTTTACAGCGCAATCAAGTTCATTGGTATGCATACAATTATTGTATTTACAATCATTTACTAAAGCCTTCATTTCAGGAAAATAGCCACTTACTTCTTGCTTGGTAATATCTACCAACCCAAGTTCTCTAATACCTGGCGTATCTATTATTTTACCGCCAAATGGCAGGTCAAACATTTCGGCAAATGTGGTAGTGTGTAAGCCCTTACCGCTCCAATCGCTTACCTCTTGGGTACGCAAGTCAAGCTCTGGGAAAATAGCATTGATAAAAGTAGATTTACCTACACCACTATGCCCACTTAATAAGGTTGTTTTATTGTGCATCCGGGTTTTAATCTCATCTAGGCCAGTACCTTTTTGGACACTTGCTAGTATCACCGTGTAACCAATAGTTTCGTAGGTGTATTTCACTTCTTCAAATCTTTCTAGCTCTTTTTTACCATACACATCTGCCTTATTAAATACAATAATTGCTGGCAAATGATACATTTCACAAGCGATTAAAAATCGATCTATAAAACCTGTAGATGTTCTAGGATCTTTTAGCGTTGCAAATAATAAACTCTGGTCTAAATTGGACGAAATAATATGATGCTTATTTTTATTATGTGGACTAGTACGTGCTACATAGTTTCTTCTATTATAAATATTGACAATAGTGCCCGTACTTTCTAATTCATTTTCCATATCTACATCCACCTCATCACCTACCGCAATTGGATTTGTAGAAGTTAGTCCGTCTATTTTAAAGATCCCTTTTATTCGGGCATTCAATACCCTTCCTTCCTCGGTTTTAACCACATACCAACTACCAGTAGACTTGTACACTAACGCTTTCATTACCACGAAGATAAATACAGCAACGTTAATAGTTTAAAGTTGGTGTTACGCAAACAAATTCCAGCATAGAAACCATTATTTTTGGTTGATAACTACGTTTGCAATTCAATAAATAATTTTCTAACCAATGCTACAACTCATTAGAACAAACTCAGAGAATATTGATTTTATAGCACTTGTACAGCAGCTTGATAAAGACCTTGCCATACGCGATGGCGATGAGCACGCTTTTTACGCACAATACAATGGCATTGCATTAATTAAGCACACTATTGTAGCTTACCAAAATGATAAAGCAGTAGGTTGTGGTACTATAAAATCATTTGATGATACTGGTATGGAAGTAAAACGTATGTACACTTTACCAGAAAATAGAGGTAGTGGTATTGGATCTGCCATATTAAAAGCACTGGAAACTTGGGCAGCAGAACTTGGCTACAAAAACTGTGTTTTAGAAACTGGCAAAAAGCAACCCGAAGCGATTGCATTATATGAAAAAAGCGGATATGTTATTATCCCAAATTATGGACAATATGTAGGGATAGAAAACAGTGTTTGTTTTATGAAAAAAATAAAGCCGGTTTAACTTATGAATAAACGTAAAACTATCCTTTTAGAAATACTAGGCTGGCTACAAATAGCTGTTTCACCATTATTAATTGGGCTAGTTTTAGGCTGCTGCATTTATTATTTTATACCAAGTTGCATTGGTATACTTCTTTTTAGCATTGTAGCTTTGGTTGGGTTAATTATTGGTATTATATGGGCAACAACAGTTTCAAAAACTATTGGCACAAATACAATGTTCGCGCAACTTAATCATAAACCAGAATTTGATGATGCCCCAATTAATTAAAGCTAACTTGCTTATTACATTCCAGTTAACTTCTTAAAATCCACATCGCTTACAGTAAGCAAACCCACTGCTGGTAAGCGTTTGGTTAATTCGAGCCAATTTTTATTTTTTATATAAATAGCTTTAAGCATAGTAGCGGCTTTATCAATCTGCTTATTATTAGCAAGTGTAATAGCTGTCCAATATTGCATTTCTAAATTACCGGGAAACAGTTTCATAGCAGCATGATACTCCGCCATTGCATCAGCCATCTTATTTTTTTCAACCGCAAGGTCACCATTATTCATATGCTCGTAAGCTAAATGTATTGTATACAGTCTTCTTAGTTCTACCAAAGGTTGCGAGTTATCATCTACGCGTAAATCGATACTTTTATTATTCCATGCTTCCATAGTTTTACCTGGTACTGTGATCATGGCAGCGCTTTGCATACCACGTATATCACCGCCAGCTTTTTGTGCCGCTTCTAATGCTAGTAATACCCTTTCACCCAAAGGCTTATTAGCAGCTTTTTCAAAAGCATCAGCCATATTTTCACATACAGTACTGCCAAGCATCATATTGCTTTGTACACTAAAATGCGCACCTGAAATATGCTTGGCATATTGAATACATTTAGCCCCAGTATGGGCAGCTACATTGCCTTCGTTGTCAATAATTGCTACTTGGCGTACATCTCTGCCAGCATCTGATTTAGTAAGGCTATCTAGTACTTGCTTGGCCGTAAAGCCTTGTTTTAGTAATGCTAGTCCTTTAGGACCATAACTTTTATCGGTAAAGCTTTGTGTAGCTATAGCGCCTACACCTGCTTCGGCCCAAGGCACAGAGGTACCTACGCTAAACCAATGACTTTGCACCGCTACCACCATTTCGCCAGTAAGCATATCTTTTGCTACAATAGAAAATGTATGTACCAATGGCTCTTTTTTATTAAACACTTGCTGTGCATTTGCAGTAATAATAATTGTAAAAGATAGTAATATTGCCAATACGTACCGCATAAATGATATTTTATAGTTATAGAAAAATAAAACAAAAAAATAAGTTAAATAGTTTTTAAAGTAACATATTAATGCAGCTCCATCCAAAAGCTATTAACTTTCAGCCCTAAAATACTAATCAATGTTTCAGAAAAATAGCTTGCTTTTATTAATTGTATTGTGTACAATAGCAAGCAAAAGTAAGGCGCAACAAGGCCGACGCATAGATACAACTATGAAATACACTGCTGCTGGCTACAGAGTTTATACGAATAATAAATCTGCCGAAAAAAACAATATTACCATCTCATTAATTGGTTTTAGTAACACTGCTCATCGTGATGCTTCGTTTGACGTTAAAGGCGTGGTAAAGGGTGCTGCCGTAGATGATTTTAATAACGACGGCTTTCCTGATATGGTAGTGTATGTTTACAATGGCAAAGATGCAACTATAGGCACTGTTATTGGTATCGCATCAGAAAAAAACGAATCAATACGACCAATATTTTTCCCAGACATTTTAGATGATGCCAAACTGAGAACTGGCTACAAAGGACAAGATAAATTTCAGCTAATAGAAGGTACATTAATGCGCAGTTTTCCTGTGTTTGATACATCAGATACCACGGCCGTATTAAAGCCGTTAAATATTATACGTCATATTCAGTACAGAGTTGTTAGTTCTGAAAATGGTGGACAGAAATTTAAAGTATTACGTACCTACGAAACCAAATTATAAATTAAGCAATGCAAAAAACAATTGGTCTTATCGGTGGCCTTACATGGCACAGCACGTTAGATTATTATAGATTATTGAATCAATTAACTAACGATACACTGGGCAAAGCATATTCTGCCAAAATTTTACTTTATTCAGTAAATTTTGAAGAGATTAAGAATCTTACATATGCCAATGACTGGGATAGCATTGCTGATATTATGATTGGTGTGGCACAAAAACTTGAAACTGCTGGCGCTGACTGCTTATTATTGGGTGCAAATACCATGCACCAAATAGCCAATAAAGTACGTGCAGCTATACATATACCATTTATTCATATTGCAGAAGTAACGGCCCATGCCATTGCTGCAAAAGGCCTGCAAACAGTGGCTTTGCTAGGTACTAAATACACTATGCAATTACCTTTTTTTGTAACTACTTTAGCCTTACAAGGTATTGCTACAATAATTCCAGATCAAATTGATATTGATTTTATAAATACGACCATTTATGATGAGATGGGCAAGGGTATTTTTTTGCCATCTACGAAAGAAAAGTATTTACAAATTATTGAAAAAATGCAAGCCAAAGGCGCTCAAGGTGTGATACTTGGTTGTACAGAAATTCCAATTTTAATTAAACAAGAAGATTGCACAATACCAATTTTTAATACCGGATTATTACATGCAACCGCCGCAGTAAATTTTGCGTTAAGCAAGTAACTAACTTTACATTTTAAAGCGAAAAAAATGGGTGTAGTAATTGCAGATATAAGACGAGATTACAAGTTACAGTCACTAACCGAAGCTGATGTAGCAGCTAATCCTTTTGACCAATTTACACGCTGGTGGGATGAGGCCATTACCAGCAATATTGATGAAGTAAATGCCATGACATTGGCAACAGCAAATGCAGCAGGTAGGCCAACGGCTCGTATTGTATTATTAAAAGGTTACGATAACAACGGCTTTACATTTTTTACCAATTATAATAGCCAAAAAGGGCAAGATATTGCTGAAAATCCATTTGCATCACTCGTCTTTTTTTGGAAGGAGCTAGAGAGGCAAATACGAATTTCTGGCTCAATAGAAAAAATAGCAGATACTGAGAGTGATGTGTATTTTTACAGCAGACCAGTGGGTAGCAGAATCGGTGCATGGAGCTCACCACAAAGTAGTGTGATTGCTGATAGACAAATTTTAGAAGACAACGCAACAAGATATACTGAACAATTTGGCAATACTGTACCACGCCCTTCGCACTGGGGTGGCTATATTGTAAAACCTACAGAAATAGAGTTTTGGCAAGGAAGAAGCAGCCGCTTACACGATAGAATTACATACATCAAGGACATAATAACAGATAATTGGCAGATTAAACGTTTAGCACCGTAGTTTTTACCGCTTACATCATTACATTTGTTTATACACTACAATTAGTTATGTTTAAAAAATTAATAGTTACAATACTTTTGATAAGTGGTTTGCAAATGGCAAATGCCCAAATGTATGATGCCTATGTACATAAAGGCGAGTTAGGGGCTTCTATAGGATTAGGTCATTATTTTGGTGATTTAAACACCAATGGTGCTATTAATAAACCAAAGTTCTCTGCTGGTGTCTATTATTTAAAGCAGTTTAATAATTATGCAGGCTTAAAAATTGATGGCTCGTACACTTTTTTAGCCTATTCAGATGCCTATAGCTCAAATATTGTACAAAGAACAAGAAATTTGAGCTTCAATACCGATGTATATGAGTTAAGCGCAAGTGGCTATTTCAACTTTTTTAGATTTATACCAGGCTTTCCCGAATACAGTTATACACCTTATGTAAGTTTAGGTGTCGGTGTTTTTTCATATGACCCTTATGCCTATTTAAACGGCGAAAAATATTATTTGCGCTCAATAGGTACTGAAGGTCAAGGTAGTGCACAATATCCGGATCGTAAACCCTATGGCGCCACTGCACTTTGTATTCCATTAAGTATCGGTTTTAAGCACGCGATTAACGAAAGTATCAATTGGTATGCAGAGTTATCTTATCGATTTACCAATACCGATTATTTGGATGATGTAAGTACTACCTATGCACCTGATGCGTTTCCTGTAGATCCCATTACAGGTTTACCCACTGTTGGTTATTTACTACAAGATAGAAGTTACGAATTAGGTACCACGGTAGGCAACAAAGGCAGACAACGGGGTAATAGCACACAAAAAGATGCATTTGCAACCTTTAGAATCGGCTTGTCTTTTAACTTGCAATCTTACAAATGCCCAACTGCAAAGTAGTTTTAGCAAAATAGTTACACAGCTAAATACACCTACTACTATTGTTATTACAAACGCAATTGTAGTCAACTTAATAGAAGTTAACGCGGCTCGTATTAATGGTAGTTTAAAAATCCACGTAAACCCAACCGAATCCTTACTTTTGCCGCTAATAAAATTGCAGGTAAAACCATGCACGCAACAGTAGATCAAATTGACAAAACTCGTTTACCTAGTCATATTGCTATCATCATGGATGGTAATGGACGTTGGGCCGAAGAAAAAGGTCAGGAGCGTTTATACGGTCATTTTCATGGCGTTGAAAGTGTCAGAAACATTGTAGAAGGTTGTGCCGAACTTGGTATTGGTTACTTAACATTGTATGCTTTTAGTACCGAAAATTGGGATAGACCAAAACTAGAAGTAGATGGCTTAATGTATTTACTAGTAGA